>NZ_JBVVPQ010000003.1:0-31984 GCF_055811695.1 Bradyrhizobium sp. MI1.3
GCGCCATCCGAGGCCGCACAAAAAAATACCCCATATCGAGCCTCACTCCCGCTCGGCCAATTAAGCAAAGCCCTCGCAAGCGGGAGAGGGAGCGCACCGGGTTTGCGGAACCGAATTCATTGGTCCGCAGACAAAAAAGCCCGCCGCTTGTGAACGGCTTCACATTCTGAAATCCGCAAACGTGGTCCCCTGACCCTCCAACAAGGCGCTCGAACAAAACATTTTGGGGACTGCAATGACGACCCTCTACGACGGCTTTGACATCGAATCCTTCGAAGCTGGCCAGGGGCTGTGGCACGCCCGTATCAGGCGTGCCGATTTCAGCCCGGTTGCCATCGACGGCGTGCTGTTTCCGGCCATGGAAGTCGGCTTCGCCTGGCCCGATCCCGATGCCGCGATTGCCCATGCCAAGCATCACATCGATCGCTTCCGCCGGCGGGCCGACGACAGCGACGACGAATAAGCGAGCGGGACTGCAGGCGACCAAGGAACGGCGCAGGGTCAAAAGGGGGCAATCGATCATGTCAGTCATCGAATTCGAAGACACGCCGCGGCCGAGGATTTACACCCGCAATGTGTTGTCCAGCTGCCCGGAATGCGACGGCGATCTCGCCGTGCTCCGCGTGATCGGCGGCCGTGCCGGAAGCGAGTATTGGGCCATGCGCTGCACGGATTGCGGCGGCATCCATCTCGACATCCTCGAGCCGCATCAGGCAGCCGGGGACGATGAGGGACCGTCGCCGGCGGCCTGATCGCGAGATCCGGGATCTCAAGGCCTGCCGTGATCCCAAGGCCTGCTGCCAACCTGCTGTCAGCAGTCTGATCCGGGAAAGGCATTCGCTCTTTATTGCGAGGCGGACTCGCCCCATATTCGGAGCATGGCGAAGAAACCTGCATCCTCCGAAAAATCCGGCAAATCCCCCAAGACCAAGGCTCCGAACGCCAAGGCGCCAAACTCCAAGGCGTCACGCCCGGACGTGCAGCCGATCGGGCCGGCGCTGGCCGAGTTGCTCAATCCCGCGATCAATCGCGGCGATGCCGGGCTCGGATCGGGCACCGGCCTGCAGCCGCCGCCGGACAATTCGCGCGACCGCCGCTCCGGGGGCGAGGCTGCCGCGCATCGCGCGCGCGCTTCGACGCCGAAGGAGTTTCCGCAGGACACCGCAACGGGCAGCGCGACTCGCGGCTTACCCCTCTCCCCGACCCTCCCCCACAAGGGGGGAGGGAGCAGAGAGGCCGAAGGTCTTGGCGAGGCGCCGCAGGCCAATTACGGAACCGCGGCCACGATCCCGACGCTCGATCCTGAACTGGCGCGTCAACTCGGCCTTCCCACCGAAGAGGACGATGCCGAAGCCCTGGCGCGCCCGCCGCGCAGCAAGATGGAGGCGCTCGGCGTCAAGGCGACCGCCGACGCGCTGGAATCGCTGATCCGCGAGGGCCGGCCGGAGTTCCGTAAGGACGACGGCTCCACCAGGGTGTGGACCCCGCATCGGCCGCCGCGCCCGGAAAAGTCCGAAGGCGGCGTGCGCTTCGAGATCAAGTCGCATTACGAGCCGCGCGGCGACCAGCCGACCGCGATCGCCGAGCTGGTCGAGGGCATCAATCGCAACGACCGCTCGCAGGTGCTGCTCGGCGTCACCGGCTCCGGCAAGACCTACACCATGGCCAAGGTGATCGAGGCGACACAGCGCCCCGCCATCATCCTGGCGCCGAACAAGACGCTCGCCGCCCAGCTCTATGGCGAGTTCAAGAGCTTCTTCCCCGACAACGCGGTCGAGTATTTCGTCAGCTATTACGACTATTACCAACCGGAAGCGTATGTCCCTCGCACGGACACGTACATCGAAAAGGATTCCTCGATCAACGAGCAGATCGACCGCATGCGCCACTCGGCGACGCGCGCGCTGCTCGAACGCGACGACGTCATCATCGTTGCCTCGGTGTCGTGCATCTACGGTATCGGCTCAGTCGAAACCTACACCGCGATGACCTTTGCCCTGAAGAAGGGCGAGCGGATCGACCAGCGCCAGCTGATCGCCGACCTCGTCGCCCTGCAATACAAGCGCACCCAGGCCGATTTTACCCGCGGCACATTTCGCGTGCGCGGCGACGTCATCGACATCTTCCCGGCGCACTATGAAGACCGCGCCTGGCGGGTGAACCTGTTCGGCGACACCGTCGAGACCATCGAGGAGTTCGACCCGCTCACCGGGCATAAGCAGGACGAGCTCGAATTCATCAAGATCTACGCCAACTCGCACTATGTGACGCCGCGCCCGACGCTGGTGCAGGCGATCAAGTCGATCAAATCCGAATTGAAGATGCGGCTCGACCAGCTCCACGACCAGGGTCGCCTGCTGGAAGCGCAGCGGCTGGAGCAGCGCACCACGTTCGACCTCGAGATGATGGAGGCGACCGGAAGCTGCGCCGGCATCGAGAACTATTCGCGCTATCTCACCGGGCGCCTGCCCGGCGAGCCGCCTCCGACGCTGTTCGAATACGTGCCCGACAACGCGCTGGTGTTCGCCGACGAGAGCCACGTCACCGTGCCCCAGATCGGCGGCATGTTCCGCGGCGACTTCCGCCGCAAGGCGACGCTCGCCGAATATGGTTTCCGGCTGCCCTCCTGCATGGACAACCGCCCGCTGCGCTTCGAGGAATGGGACATGATGCGGCCGCAGACGATCGCGGTCTCGGCCACGCCCAGCGCCTGGGAGATCAACGAGAGCGGCGGCGTGTTCGTCGAGCAGGTGATCCGCCCCACCGGTCTGATTGATCCTCCCGTCAACATCCGCCCGGCCCGCACCCAGGTCGACGACCTCGTCGGCGAGGTCCGCGCCACCGCGCAGGCCGGCTATCGCTCGCTGATCACGGTGCTGACCAAGCGCATGGCGGAGGACCTCACCGAATATCTGCATGAGCAGGGCATTCGCGTCCGCTACATGCACAGCGATATCGACACCATCGAGCGCATCGAGATCATCCGCGATCTGCGCCTCGGCGCGTTCGACGCGCTGGTCGGCATCAATTTGCTGCGCGAAGGCCTCGACATTCCCGAATGCGCGCTGGTTGCGATCCTCGACGCCGACAAGGAAGGTTTTTTGCGCAGCGAGACCTCGCTGATCCAGACCATCGGCCGCGCCGCGCGCAACGTCGACGGCAAGGTGATCCTCTATGCCGACCAGATGACGGGCTCGATGGAGCGCGCCATCGCCGAAACCGACCGCCGCCGCGAGAAGCAGGTCGAGTACAACACGGCGCATGGCATCACGCCGGAGAGCATCAAGAAGTCGATCGGCGACATCATGAACAGCGTCTACGAGCGCGATCATGTGCTGGTCGAGATCGGCGGCCATGACATGACCGACGACGTCATCTCGATCGGCCACAATTTCGAGGCCGTGCTCGGCGATCTCGAAACAAGGATGCGCGAGGCCGCCGCCGATCTGAACTTCGAGGAAGCCGCCCGGCTGCGCGACGAGGTCAAGCGCCTGCGCGCCACCGAACTCGCGGTGGTCGACGATCCCACCGTCAAGCAGCGCACGGTGCAGGGTAAAGCCGGCGCCTATGCGGGCGCGAAGAAATACGGCGACGCCGCTAACCTGCCGGTCAGCGCGCTGAAGAACAAGAGCGCTGCCACGGCACTCAAGGCGAGCGGCAGCAAGGGCTCGCGAATCCACAAGCCGCATCTCGACGAGATGCACGGCCCGGAGTCGTTGCCGTATCGGGGCGACCGCGCGCTGCCCTCAAAACCGTTCGGCGGCGAAAGCCGCATCATCCAGCCGACGGATTCGCGGCAGTCAGGCCCGGAGTTTGGGCCATCGCCGCGGTCGAGCGGAGGGGCGCCGGGGCATAGAGGTGGTTGGAAGAAGAGATAGGGGGCGCGGAGCGCCGGCGCCGCCCATGGTTATTGATGGCGGCATCCGAGAATGATGAGAACGCGCACTCACCCCACGCTCGCCGCGAGCAGCGACAGCAGCAGCACTGAGGCCACCAGCTGCATCGACGTCGCCGGCTTGGCGCGCCAGCGGGCGATCTTCTCGGAGAAGGACAGGCTGGCGTCGAAGAACAGCGGTTCGTAGGCGTTCTTTGCAAATCCCGGGAATGTCGATCCCGCCCAGATGGCGAGACAGCTGTAGAAGATCGACGCCATCGCGATGGTGAGGACGTGACTGCCACCGCGGTCATGTCCCAGGAGCTTCACCATCAGCGACGCCGCGGCGAAGATCGGGAAGCCCTGAAGGATCGTGGTGAGGGCAAAGCCTTCGAGCCAGTTGAGCGGACCGGATTTCGACGCGGTGATGAAGGGCATGATGCGATCACCCCACGCTGGCCGTCACCACCGCCATCACCGACAGCAGCAGCACGATGGTCATGAGCTGGAGCGAGGCGACCGGCTGGGTGCGCCATGCCGTGATCTTCTCAGTGAGCGACAGATGGGCCTCGAAGAACTTCGGCTCGTAGACGGTCTTGAACAAATGCGGGAAGTTCGGCCCCAAGGTCACCGCAAGCAGCGCGTGGGCGAGTGAGGCGATGGCGACGAAGATGGCGACGCCGGGATCGCCGACCAGGTCGTGATTGCCGACCAGCTTGAGCAGGAAAGCCGCGGCGGCGAAGGTCGGGAAGCTCTGCAGCGTCGCAGTCAGCGCGAGGCCTTCAAGCGCGTTGTGCAGGCTGGACTTTCTGACTGTGGCGATGGCGGCCATGGCGCGTCTCCCTGATGACATGGGGAGGACGATAGCCACAGGGGAAGGCGCGCGATGTGAGCTGGCTCACGCCCGTCCGAGAGCCCGGGACGTGAGGCAGCCGGGACCGGCTCAAAGCTGGCGAAAGAAAACGAGATAGATGGCGAGGCCGATCGTCGAGAATGACAGCAGAACGCCGACCCAATTGTACTTGACGCCCGCAGAACGGGAAGCCTTCCCCACGAAAGCGACGACGAAATACAGGAACAGGATTGCGAGGACTAAACCCCACAAGGACTTCCCGACGTCCATCGTTCCCTCGCCTGGTTCAATCCCAGCGTTCGCGAATGGAATTTACCATCGAAGCATGCCGGATAGAAGACGGCGGGAGCACAGTTTTCCGTGCCGTTACAGCTTGCCCTGGCCGTTGACCTGGCTCTGCTGTTGTCGCTGCCTCTCCTGCTCTTGCTGCTCCTTGGCATGGTGGCGGCCGTAGAGGCAGCCGGCGGCGGCGCCGAGGACGCCGTGATGGCCGGCGTAGTGGCCGGCGACGCCGCCGACGACGGCGCCCTTGATGCAGCCCTTGGCGTTGGCGGCGGAGGTCGCGCCAAGCATGAGAAGTGCGGCGGCGATGGCGGCAAGGGATTTCATGGATCGATGTCTCCGAATGCGGTGTCGCAATCTCAACGGGCACGGACCCGTCCCGGTTCCCGTGTTCGCTGCCGCGCGTTGGGCAGCGCGAGCCCATGCAGCCGAAAGCCACGCGAATTCGTGCAGGCGCGCGGTAACTCAACCGGCAGTTGCAGTCATGAACCTGGCATTGCGTTTGCGCGTCAAATCGTCTGCAACATCCCCTGTGGTTTTGCGGATTGCCGGTGTCCGAAGCCGCGCGTTAGCTTTGCGCAAACTCCACACGGCCAATGAGGACGGGCGGAATGACGGTCGAGAAGCTCAATCGCCAGCGCGTGCTGCACCTGCTCGACGCCATCGGGCGCAGCGATCTCGAGGCCGCGCTGTCGTGCTGCACCGACGACGTCGATTTTCTCACCCACGCGCCGATCGACGTGCTGCCGCACATGGGCCCCTGCCACGGCAAGAAGGAGCTCGGCGAATTCTGGCGCACCGTGCAGGAGCGATACGCCGAAATCCGCTACGAGGTGCCGCAGATCGTCGCCGAAGGCGACACGGTCGCGGCCTATCTGCGCGTGTTCTTCAGGAAGCGCAGCCACGACCGCATCATTCAGGTCGACATGGCCATATTCTACACTTTCCGCAACGGCCAGGTGGCGCAGATCCGCGAGATCATCGATTCCTACGACCTGGTGCAGCAGGTGCTGGAACGTGAGATCGGCCCGCTGATCGTGGGCGAGCGGGTGGACGGGGGCTAGCTCTCTCCAAACCGGCCCGGACCGGGAAAATACGGGCTCCTATTGTAAATCTCACACGCCGGGATCAATTGTGCATTGCGAAAACGTGAATTGCGTTTTGGCCGAATTGGCGTATTTTGTTCGTATACAAATGAGTTGAGCGACCCCGCGGCACCATTTCTGTGCGCTGGGGTTGATTTTTGTTTTTGCAAGCCAGCTTCAGGACTGCCCAAAATGACAGAGCACAGCCTCTGGCGTTTCTCGCGCGCATTGCACCGCGCGATCAACGACCGGCATTTCGAGGACATCGAGGCCCTGATCGACGAGGACGTCGAGTGGGCGCTGTACGGCCCGATCGACATGTTTCCGTTCCTCGGCGCGCGCCAGGGCAAGGACGCCGTGCTCGATGTCATCCACCAACTCGCCGACAATTTCCAGGTCCGCCGCTTCGACCGCGAGAGCATCATGCTCGGCGTCGATTCCGCCGCCTCGATGCTGCGCTATTCGCTGACCGCGCTGGATTACAACAAGCCGATCAGCTTGCGGGTGGCGCAGTTCGCCCAGTTCAAGGCGGGCAAACTCACCAGCATGCGCGTGCTGATCGATACATTCGATCTGGTCGAGCAGGCACTCGGCCGCGCCATTCATCTGCCGAAGATGACCGGCGTCGGCTGAACGGAACACCAACGGGCCCCGCACTTCGGGACCGATGGCTGATGCTCCCCGCGACGCGTCCTGGCCTCCAGCCCCGCCGGATGCAATCGTGGAGAAGCTCGTCATCGGGCGCGCGCCTTTCGCGCGGCCCGTTGGTTCGCGCTTGATGGAGCCGCCACAATTTCGCGACGATGGTTCCGCATCCTCGGCGAGAACTGGGCTGACGGGCAGGACGATGGAATTCTCGACAGGGTTTGGCTTGACCAGGCTGCCGATGCTGGCGGCCGCTTTCATCTTGGGATCGGTGCTGACGGTGTCGGCGCAGATCATTCCGCCCTTCTCCCCCGGCCCGGCCGCAGCGCCCGACGACGAGGCCGAGACGGCGGAGGCCCCTGATGTCAACGATCCCGACGTGCTCCGCGGCATCGACGTCGACAAGCTCGACTGGGGCCAGCTCGCGATCGACGCCGGGACGCTCAACGACATCATCGCCGCCAAGAAACGCGCGCAGGCCGCCGCCAAGGACGGGCTGAACTGGGCGTCGAACGCCAACGCCAACGGCACCTCGGCGGTGACCGTGAAGCAGTCGGTATCCTCATTCTGGGACGCCCGCATCGGCGCCGACATGACGGTGACGAGCGAGCCGCGGACGATGTCCGAGCTCCTGGCGCAGAAAGCCACCAATGGCGGTAGCGTGCCTCAATCGTCCGGCAGCGCCTGGGCGGCCGCAACCGCGCCGGGCGCGGGCGCGATCTGGGACAAGACCGCGGTGGAGGCCCGCGTCGATCCCGGCGCCGAACAGAGCAAACTCGGGGCGGCGCTGATCAAATCGGTGCCGCTATCGGGCGACACGTCGCTGACGCTCCAGAACGGCTACAGCGTCAACCAGCAGGGCACCACGGCGCTCCCCGGAGTCGGCGGTCACATCACGCGGAATTACGAGACCGAGCAGTCGGCCAAGGTCACTCTCACCGACACCGGCACCAGCATCACCGCGGGCCAGTCGCTGTCGACCACCGACGACAAATGGCTGCGCAAGGTCGGCGCCGAGCAAAAGCTGTTCGACAACGTCACCGTCTCCGGCTCGGTCGGCGAAACCTCGCAAGGGGCGATCAACAAAAGCCTGACGGCGGGGTTCAAGAAGAGCTGGTAGTTGGGCGCTAATCTTTCTCCTCATCCTGAGGAGCGCGCTCTTGCGCGCGTCTCGAAGGATCGAGGCCCCCGCTGCTACAGTTGGGCCTGCATGGTTCGAGACGCGCTTCGCGCTCCTCACCATGAGGAGCTACAAAGTTCGCCGGTGCGGCCGCGTTCAGACTTCCGTAACCATACGCCACGGCAAAGCCCCCGAATGGACCGCCCTTGCCGCACCTCGGCCAAGTTGCGGCCAAAATCCGACGCCCTAGTCCCAGGCTGACGTCGTCGTGCGGGGGACACTCGCGCTGCGCTCAACGCGAACAGGGGAATAACGATGAACGCCATGCGTCCGGAAAAGACCGAAACCACCGAGACCGAGACCATCGACACCAACCTCGCCGCCGTGACGGAAGTCGAAGCCGGCATCCGTGACTTCGTCCGCAACGACATCGCCTATCTGCGCCGTCCGGCAGCGACCGCCACGGACGCGCCGCCGCTCGATCCGAGCGCGGAGGCCACCGTCACCAACGTCAACTCGCTGATCCAGCGCGTCGCCGGCACCTCGCTCGCCGAGATCGAGAATCTGATCTCCGAGCTTGAGAGCCTGCGCGACCTGCTCCACGCCGAAGGCCAGCGCGTCCAGCGCGAGATCTCCGGCTACGCCCAGCTCAGCCAGGCCGCGATGAAGTCGACCCGCATGATCGCCGACAACGTCTCGCAGTGGAAGCGCGCCGCCGACGGCCTGCGCAACAGCTGATCGCTGACATCACGCATCACCGGCCGCCGCGTTCCGAAAGGGGCGCGGCGGTTTTGATTCTGGGGGGCACCCTCAATGTAACGTCATCATCCGCGAAGGCGGATGATCCAGTATTCCAGAGGCGGTGATGTGCTACCGAGACGCCGCGGCGTACTGGATGCCCCCGCTTTCGCGGGGCATGACAGCGGAGGGTTTTGAACGCCCCACCGCCACCCGACGACTAACGCCAAGCGCTCCTGCCATCGCGGCGGGCCCGGGGACATGTCATGGAAAGCATTCGGCCCGACACCACCGACCCGATACCGCTGCGGCCCGCGCCGAACCAGTTCGGCACGATCATGCTGCGTTTTGTCGGATTGCTGGCGATTGCGATCGCGATATTGGCGTTCGTCTATAGCCGCTGAGGGCGGAGGCCGCGTTGCGGCCCCGCAGAGTTAACGAAGTCTTACCGGGCGGCTTCCACGGTCGAAGCTTCCAGGGTGTAGGCACCATCGGCATAGCCCTTCACCACCATGCCGGCGACCAGCATCACGGCCAGCGTGGCGGTAGCAAAGATGAATCCGACCAGCTTGAGTGCGCCGCGGTCTGCCATGGTCCTCGTCCCCTGTACTCTGCCCAGTTCGTTCAAATAGACAGCGACAGGTTCATAATTGGTTAGCAACTCGATGGTTCCGCACACTGCTTCGCGGGAAAACCATGTTGCGCAGGCTTATGGCAGCCCCCCGGAATCGCGTCCATAGCGCGGAAGCAACACTCGCACGCTGTTTTCGCCGTTCATCCTGGAACGAATCTAACCGCCGTTCGCACGCATCGGCACGAAGGCCGTTGCGGTGATGGCGTAGACGTCCTCGCCTCGCTGGTTGGTGCCGGTGGTGCGCGCGGTCAGGATGCCCCAGCCGGGTCGCGAGGCGGAGCTGCGTTTGTCGATGACGACGTTGACGTAGGTGACGATGTCGCCGGCGAGCACCGGCCTGATCCAGCGCAGGTCGCGAAAGCCCGGCGACGGGCCCCACACCGCGACCTCCTCGCCGCGCGAAGCGGCTTCCCGCGCCAGACGCTGGCCGTCGGCGACAAGCAGGCTCATGCAGGCCGAGCCGACATGCCAGCCCGAGGCCGCGAGCCCGCCAAACAGCGAGTTCTTGCCCTCCTCCTCGTCGAGGTGAAAACGCTGCGGATCGAACTTTGCGGCGAATGCCTTGATCGACTCCGCCGTGAACGTATAGGCGCCGATCTCGCGGCGATGCCCAATCTCGATCTCCTCGAAAAACGGCATCAGACCGCCCCCTCGCGCCGCTTGATCAGGATCGGCGACGTCATCTCGCACAGCGCATCACCCCTGGCGTTACGCACGGTGCATTTGAACTTGACGATGCCGAGCTCCGGGCGGCTCTTCGAGATGCGGGCCTCCACGACGTCGACATCGAGCATGAGGTCGTCGCCAGGCCTCAAGGGCGACAACCACCGCACTTCGTCGACGCCGGGAGATCCCAGCGAAGCGGCGCGGGTAATGAAACCGTCGGCCATCATCCGCATCATCAGCGAACAGAGATGCCAGCCCGAGCCGGACAGGCCCCGCAGCATGCTCTTGCTGGCGGCCTCCTCGTCGAGGTGCATCGGCTGCGGATCGAACTCGGCGGCAAAGGCCACGATCTCGTCGCGCGTGACATGGCGCGGGCCGAATGTTCCGAACCGGCCGGGCGGGAAATCTTCGAAGGTCAGGGTCATCTTGGGAAAGGTTTGAGGAAATGACAGATTGTGGCCGCACTTTGCGGCAATCTCAACCCGCCGGCCCGCATGGCTCGTGCTACATTCGGCGCGCCGGCGTCGGTCTTGAGTCGGATCGATCAGGGGCCACGATCCATTTGCAAGGCCCGACAACACCCGAATTGCCCTGGGGAGAGCAATGTTTTCATTCAGCGATCTGTTTCAATGGGACCGCTTTATCACGCCGACGATCATCAAGACCTTCTACTGGCTGGTGATCGCGCTGATCTGCCTGTTCGGCCTCTCCGGCATCTTCTCCGGCCTCGCGATGATGGCGATCAGCCCGTTCGGCGGCTTCCTGATGCTGCTGTCGTCGATCGCGAGCGTTGTCGTCGGGATCGTGTTCTCGCGCATCATCGCGGAGCTGATCCTGATCATCTTCCGCATCAACGAGCACCTCGGCGCGATCAGGGATCAGGGCGGCGGGGTGCGGTGAGGCAAGCGCAGGTGCCGTAGGGTGGGTTAGCCGAAGGCATAACCCACCAACTTCGTTCCGCAAACGAGGAAGCATGGTGGGGTACGCTGCGCTAACGCACCCTACGAACCTATCCAGATCTTACGTATTGAACCTGAAATGCATCACGTCGCCGTCGGCGACGACGTATTCCTTGCCTTCGAGGCGGAGCTTGCCGGCATCGCGGGCGCCGGCTTCGCCGCCGAGCGCGACGTAGTCTTCATACGCAATGGTCTCGGCGCGGATAAACCCCTTCTCGAAGTCGGTGTGGATCACACCGGCCGCGCCCGGCGCCTTGGTGCCGCGATAGATGGTCCAGGCGCGCGCTTCCTTCGGGCCCACCGTGAAATAGGTGATGAGGTCGAGCAGCGTGTAGCCGGCGCGGATCAGGCGATCGAGGCCGGCCTCTTCGAGACCCAGCGTCTCCAGGAAGTCGGCGCGTTCGTCACGTGAGATGGTGGCGATCTCGGATTCGATTTTTGCCGAGATGACGACGGCGATGGCGCCTTCCTTGGCGGCTTGGTCCTGCACCGCCTTCGAGAACGAATTGCCTGATGCGGCCGAGCCTTCCTCGACGTTGCAGACGTAGAGCACGGGCTTGGACGACAGCAGGCCCAGCATGCCGAAGGCGCGCTCCTCCTCGGCCTTGCGCTCGACGAGACGCGCGGGCTTGCCCTCGCGCAGCAGCACCAGGGTGCGATTGACGAGGTCGAGCTGCTCCTTGGCGTCTTTGTCGTTGCCCTTGGCCTTCTTGGCCAAATTGTCGACGCGCTTTTCGAGGCTGTCGAGATCGGCGAGCATCAGTTCGGTCTCGATGGTCTCGATGTCGGCGAGCGGGGCGATCTTGCCCTCGACATGGGTGATGTCGGAATCCTCGAAGCAGCGCACGACATGCGCGATGGCGTCGACCTCGCGGATGTTGGCGAGGAACTGGTTGCCGAGGCCTTCACCCTTGGACGCGCCGCGCACGAGGCCGGCGATGTCCACGAAGGTCAGCCGGGTCGGGATGATCTGGCCCGACTTGGCGATCGCTGCGAGCTTATCGAGCCGCGGATCCGGCACAGCGACCTCGCCGACATTCGGCTCGATCGTGCAGAACGGATAGTTCGCCGCCTGCGCCGCGGCCGTCTCGGTCAGCGCGTTGAACAAGGTCGATTTGCCGACATTGGGCAATCCGACGATCCCGCATTTAAATCCCACGAGCGTTAATCCTTGCCGTTGTCGTCCTTGGTCAAAAATCCCTTCGCCTGCATGGCGAGGTGCACCCTGTTGGCGAAAGTCGCGTCCGTGCCCTTGGCAACCAGTGCCGCGTGCTCGGCCACCGCGTCGCAGAGCGTCGCCACCCAGTCGTTGTCCGCTTTGGCGAAGTCCGACAGCACGTGGCCGTGCACCAATTCCTTCACGCCGGGATGACCGATGCCGAGCCGCACCCGGCGGTAGTCGTTGCCGATATGGGCGGAGATCGAGCGCAGGCCATTGTGGCCGGCGATGCCGCCGCCGATCTTCACCCGCACCTTGCCCGGCGGCAGTTCGAGTTCGTCATGGAATACGGTGACGTCGCCCGGCGCGATCTTGAAGAAGCTTGCCGCTTCTTGAACGCTGCGGCCGGACTCGTTCATGTAGGTCATCGGCTTGAGCAGGATCACGCGCTCGGTGCCGAGCGTGCCTTCCGAGGTCTCGCCCTGAAACCTGCGGCGCCAGGGTGCGAACCCATGACGCCGCGCGATCTCGTCGACGGCCATGAAGCCGACATTGTGCCGGTTACGTGCGAATTTCGGGCCGGGATTGCCGAGCCCAACAAACAGTCGCATGACGCGGCGCGCCCCTCGCTCGGCGCGCGGTCAGGGACCGCGCGCCAGCTTTGAGAGATTACTTCTTCTTGTCGCCGCCGGCGGGGGCCTTGGCAGCCGGGGCCTTGGCAGCCGCTGCCGGAGCAGCAGCACCCGCAGCCGGAGCAGCACCAGCCGCCGGAGCAGCAGCACCCGCAGCCGGAGCAGCAGCCGCAGCCTTCTGCTCTTCGGCGTAGCCGGACGGCGGCACGATGGTGACGAGGGTCGCGTCCTCGGAGGTCAGCGCCTTCACGCCGGCCGGCAGCTTGATGTCGGAGAGATGCAGCGAGTGGCCGATCTCGAGCGAACCGACGTCGGCCTCGATGAACTGCGGGATGTTCTCCACGCCGCACTCGAGCTCGATCGCGTGCGCAACGATGTTCACGGCGCCGCCGCGCTTCACGCCGGGCGAACCTTCAGCCTTCACCACGTGCAAGGGAACGCTGATGCGGATGGTGGCGCCTTCGCCGAGCCGCATGAAGTCGACGTGGATCGGGAAGTCCTTGACCGGATCGAGGTGGTAGTCGCGCGGAATCACGCGGTGCTTGTTGCCTTCGAGGTCGATGTCGACCAGCGTGGTCAGGAACCGGCCGGCGAGGATGCGCGAGCGCAGTTCGCGATCGTCAACCGAGATGGTCAGCGGGGGCTGGTTGTTGCCATAGATCACTCCGGGCACTCTCCCGGCGCGACGCTCAGCCCGGGCGGCCCCCTTGCCGCTCTTCGGACGTGCGGTCGCCTTCAATTCCTTGACGGTCGCCATAACGTTAAGTCCTTGTTTTTGCAAAAGTTAATGGGCCGCAACGCGGCCCATGGCATACGCCGCAGCAAGCCTCCAGGGGTGCGGGGGCTGCGGACGTGGCGGGCTTTTACCCGGAAGACGCGGAAATGACAAGGAGAATGGGCTGGTGGGCGGAACCGGATCGCCCGGATGGAGCCGGCGGAGTTAGCCGCCGAGCTTGGCCTCCAGCGCCGCGATGCGCGCCTTCAGAGCCTCGTTCTCCTCACGCGCCAGGCGCGCCATGTCCTTGACCGCCTCAAACTCCTCGCGCTTGACGAGGTCCATGTCGCGCAGGAATTTTTCGGCCTGGGTGCGCATCACCGTGTCGAACTCGCGCTTGACGCCCTGCGCGGCACCGGCGGCATCGTTCATCAGGCGGCCGATCTCGTCGAAAAACCGGTTGTTGGTCTGGGTCATGTCGGTCTCCTGGCGGCTTTCGATGAACTCTGCGCGAACGCGCGGGGAGACAATGGCAATCCGATTGGGCCGGTTCAAGGGCCGATCGGCGGTATCCTTGTCATGCCCCGGTTTCCTTGCAATCGTATTCAACGTCCCTGCATAAGAAGAATCACAAAAGGCGCTCGAGATGATCGACCAGCAGATCGCGATCCCCACCAAGGACGGTCACACCGCAACCTTCATCAGCCATCCCGAACGCGGCGGGCCGTTTCCGGTCGTCCTGTTCTACATGGACGCGCCGGCGATCCGCGAGGAGCTGCGCGACATGGCACGCCGGCTCGCGACATCGGGTTATTACGTGATGCTGCCGAACCTCTATTACCGTTCCGGCGTGATGGAGCTCGGCGCGCTGCCGGCCGATCCGAACGCTCCGGAACGCAAGCGCATGTTTGCGCTGATGGGATCGCTCACGATCCCCATGATCATGGACGACACGCGGGCGCTGCTCACCTATGCCGAGGGCCAGGCGGCCGCGAACACCAAACTGATCGGCACTGTCGGTTACTGCATGAGCGGCCGCTACGCGATCAACGCCGCCACGCATTTTCCCGATCGCGTCAAAGCCGCTGCCTCGGTCTACGGCACGCAACTCGCAACCGACCAGGACGACAGCCCGCATCTCGCGGCCGCCAAGACCAAGGCCGAACTCTACTTCGCCTGCGCCGAGACCGACATCTACGCACCGGCCGAGATCATCGAGCAGGTGAAGCAGGGCATGAGCGGCGCCAAAGCCGAAGTCGAGATCTATCCCGACACCCATCACGGCTTCGCCTTCCCCAAGCGTCCGGTCTATCACCGCGACGCCGCCGAGCGGCATTGGGAGCGTCTGCTGGCGCTCTATCGCCGCAATCTCGTCTAGACATAGAAGGCGCGATGCCCTTTCTGCTCATCGACTTTCCCGCCTTCAAGCCGATCGCGATCGAGATCGGTCCGTTCGCGATCCGCTGGTATGCGCTGGCTTATATCTGCGGCATCGTGTTCGGTTGGCTCTATGCGCGCTCGCTCCTGAAGAAAGAGCGGCTGTGGGGCGGCCCGGCGCCGATGTCGTTGGTGCAGATCGACGACTTCATTCTGTGGGTCACGCTCGGCATCATCCTCGGCGGCCGCACCGGCTATGTGCTGTTCTACAATCTGCCCTTCTTCATCGACCATCCCGCCGCGATCTTCAGGCTGTGGGAAGGCGGCATGTCCTTCCACGGCGGCTTCCTCGGCTGCGTCGTCGCGGTGATGTGGTTCGCCTATCGCAACCGCATCTCGATCCTGTCGCTCGGCGACATCACCACCGCCGTCGCCCCGGTCGGGCTGCTGCTCGGCCGCATCGCCAATTTCATCAATGGCGAATTGTGGGGCCGCACCGCCGGGCCGGAGCTGCCCTGGGCGATGATCTTCCCCAACGATCCCACCCAACTGCCGCGTCATCCGAGCCAGCTCTACGAGGCCGGCATGGAGGGCATTTTGCTGTTCACGGTGCTCGCGATCATGATCCGCTTCGGCGCCCTGAAGCGGCCGGGCATGATCCTCGGCGCGTTCATCCTGATCTATGGTCTGAGCCGGATCGCCGGCGAGCATTTCCGTGAACCGGACGTCCAGCTCGGCTTCCTCTGGGGCGGATTAACCATGGGCATGCTGTTGTCGATTCCGATGCTTATTGTGGGCGGCATACTTATTGTATTGGCAGTGAGGCGCGGTGCGCCCGAGCCCGCAGGGGCTATTCGTTAATTCCTTTTGAGAAGATAGGCCGTGACCGACCAGCCGTTACTCGACGAGATCAAGGCGCTGATCAAATCCTCAGGCCCCATGCCGGTCTGGCGGTACATGGAACTGTGCCTGATGCATCCGCGCTATGGCTATTACGTCTCGCGCGATCCGTTGGGACGAGAAGGCGACTTCACCACCGCGCCCGAGGTCAGCCAGATGTTCGGCGAGCTGTTGGGCCTATGGACCGCCTCGGTGTGGAAGCAGATGGGCTCGCCGCAATTCCTGCGGCTGATCGAGCTCGGTCCTGGCCGCGGCACCATGATGGCCGATGCGCTGCGTGCGCTCCGCGTGCTGCCGCCGCTCTACCAGGCGCTCCACATCCACATGGTCGAGGTCAATCCGGTCCTGCGCGAGCGGCAGAGTGCGACGCTGTCGGGCGTGCGCAACATTGCCTGGCACGACAGCATCGACGACGTGCCGGACGGACCGAGCATCATCCTCGCCAACGAATATTTCGACGTGCTGCCGATCCACCAGATGGTCCGTCACGAGAACGGCTGGCACGAGCGCGTGATCGAGGTGGACGCCAACGGAAAACTTCAATTCGGCGCGGCGGCCGAGCCGACCCCACGCTTCGAGGTGCTGCTGCCGCCTCTGGTGCGCGCCGCGCCCGTCGGGGCCGTGTTCGAGTGGCGGCCCGATGCCGAGATTATGAAGCTCGCCAGCCGCGTGCGCGACCAGGACGGCGCGGCGCTGATCATCGATTACGGCCATCTGCGCAGCGATGCCGGCGACACCTTCCAGGCGATCGCGCGCCACACCTTCACCGATCCCCTGAAGGCGCCGGGCCAAGCCGACGTCACGGCCCATGTCGACTTCCAGGCGCTCGCGCGCGGGGCGGAGGACGTGGGCGCCCGCGTGCACGGGCCGGTGACGCAGGGCGATTTCCTCAAGCGCGTCGGCATCGAGACCCGTGCCGCCGCCTTGATGCAGAAGGCGGCGCCCGACGTTGCCACCGACATTTCGATCGCGCTCAAGCGCCTGACTGAAACCGGGCGCAGCGGCATGGGTTCGATGTTCAAGGTGCTCGGCATCTCTGAGCCGCGCTTGACGGGCCTTGCGGGACTGAGCGATCTCGAACGCGCCGGAGACCATTCATGACGCTTGCCTCCTCGCTGCTCTCAGCGGTGCCCGGCCTGCGCCACGCCTTCTTCACCCGCGAGGGCGGCGTCTCGGGCGGCATCTATTCCGCGCTTAACGGCGGGCTCGGCTCCAACGACGATCAGGCCCTTGTCGCGGAGAACCGCCGCCGCATGGCCGAGCATGTCGGCGTCGCGCCGGAACGCTTTCTCAGCCTGCACCAGATCCATTCGCCCGACGTGCTAGTGGCCGACGCTCCGTGGCCGAGCGGGCCGCGACCGAAGGGCGATGCGCTGGTGACGAAGGTGCCCGGCATCGCGCTCGGCGTCTCCACCGCCGACTGCGGGCCCGTGCTGTTCGTCGACCCCAATGCGGGCGTGATCGGCGGCGCGCATGCCGGCTGGAAGGGCGCGCTCACCGGCGTGCTGGAGCAGACCATTTCAGCGATGGAAAAACTCGGCGCCTCGCGGAGCGGCATCATCGCCGCGATCGGCCCGCTGATCCGCCAGGACAGTTATGAAGTCGGCAACGAGTTCGTGGCGCGCTTCATCGAGGCGGATGCGGACAACACGATGTTTTTCATCCCGTCGGTGCGCGAGGGACACGCGATGTTCGACCTCGCCGGCTTCATCCGCGAGCGTCTGGAAGCCGCGGGCATCCTGATGATCGACGATCTCGGTCTGGACACCTACGCCGACGAACGCTTCTTCAGCTACCGCCGCTCGGTGCATCGCAACGAGCCGGATTACGGCCGCCACGTTCACGCGATCGCGCTCGAAGCGTGAACACAAAGGCAACCCCGTGTCATTCCGGGGCTATGCCTGCGCGCGATGACAGTGGGCTGTGGCGCCCCCGCCCTAGACGTTAATGCGTTTTAACGATATCGCTGCCCTCCATAATGAGGGACGCGTCATTCATCTTGCGCCGCGCAGGTTCGCGCGTGCTGGCGGTCATGCTGCTGACGGCTGCGACCGCGCTTGGCGGCTGTGCCGGTGGCGGTGGTGCCGCAAACTCCTACGCCATGGCGCCGAGCGCCGGCTCCGGGGCGACAGTCGCGTTCGAATCGATCGACGGGCCGCCGCCGCAAGTGTTCGACCGCATGGTCGGCGTGCTCGACACCGAATCCAAGCTGCGCAGCCTGTCCGTGGTCTCCCGCGAGGGGACGGCTGCCTACCGCGTGCGCAGCTACCTCTCCGCTCAGATCGTGCGCGGCAAGACCGTGATCGCCTGGGTCTGGGACGTCTACGACGCCAACCAGCAGCGGGCGCTGCGCCTTTCCGGCGAGGAACCTACGGCGGCCAAGGGCGGCCGCGACGCTGCCCGGGATCCTTGGGGAGCTGCCGACGACCTCGTGCTGCGGAAGATCGCCCAGGCCGGATTCAGCGGACTTTCCAACATGATCAACGGTACGCCGGATGCGCCGGGCTCGGCTCCCGGCTTGCGCGGGGCGGCTGTGGCGAGCGTGATCCCGGAGGCTCCGGCGGCCGGGATGCCGGCCTCGGCGCTGGGCTATGCCGAGCGATAACCCCCGCGAAACCACGGCCCCAACTTCCGGCCAAACCGTTGGCCGGATTCGGGATTTCGCAGGGAAAACGTAGCGTCCCGGGTTGCCATTGCAGCCCCCGGCCTGATATTTCCTCGCCCGTCGTAACCGTGCTTCCAGTGGGTATTGTTTGATGTTGAACATCGTGTCCAGCAAAGCGCGGGAGGAAGCGTCCATGTCGGCCAAGAACGGCTCCATCAAGCTCGTCGCCGGCAACTCCAACCCGGCTCTCGCACAGGCCATCGCGCAAGGTCTCGACCTGCCGCTGACCAAGGCGGTGGTACGGCGCTTCGCCGACATGGAGATCTTCGTCGAGATCCAGGAGAACGTGCGCGGCTCGGATGCCTTCGTCATCCAGTCGACCTCGTTCCCGGCGAACGACCATCTGATGGAATTGCTGATCATCACCGACGCACTGCGCCGCTCCTCGGCGCGCCGCATCACTGCGGTGCTGCCCTATTTCGGCTACGCCCGGCAGGACCGCAAATCGGGTTCGCGCACGCCGATCTCGGCTAAACTCGTCGCCAATTTGATCACGCAGGCCGGCGTCGACCGCGTCATGACGCTCGACCTGCATGCCGGCCAGATCCAAGGCTTCTTCGACATCCCGACCGACAACCTCTACGCGGCGCCGCTGATGGTGCGCGACATCAAGGACAAGTTCGACCTCTCCAGGACGATGGTGATCTCGCCCGACGTCGGCGGCGTGGCGCGCGCACGCGGTCTCGCCAAGCGCATCAACACCCCGCTCGCGATCGTCGACAAGCGCCGCGAGAGGGCGGGTGAATCCGAGGTCATGAACGTGATCGGCGACGTCGCCGGCTACACCTGCATCCTGATCGACGACATCGTGGATTCCGGCGGCACGCTGGTGAACGCCGCCGACGCGCTGATCGCCAAGGGCGCCAAGGACGTCTACGCCTACATCACCCACGGCGTGCTCTCCGGCGGCGCGGCCGCCCGGATCACGAACTCCAGGCTGAAGGAACTGGTGATCACCGACTCAATCCTGCCGACCGAGGCGGTGAGCAAGGCCCCGAACATCCGCACGCTGCCGATCGCCAGCTTGATCTCGGACGCGATCGCGCGCACCGCCGCGGAAGAGTCGGTGTCGAGCCTGTTCGACTGAGCACGCTGACCTCGTAGGGTGGGTTAGCCCTGCGGACTGCGCGAAGCGCAGACCGCTCGGCGTAACCCACCACTTCTGCCCCCGCGGAAAGTAAGAGGCGGGTTACGGCTGCGCCTAACCCACCCTACGGCTCCCCCACGCGCCGCCGCTCCCCGGGTTGTTGCCAACGACCGCCCATGACATCATCCGAATCCCGAGTCATCTCTGCCCTCTGGATGCCCGATGCCACGCCGGAAATTTGCCTGGGAGAAGCTGTCGGACGACGAGTTGCTCAAGCAACGCCTCTCCAGCCTGAGGGTTACGGTCGAAGGCACCTGGCTCGAGGATTGCGTCAGCACGCTGTACGAGGAGCTCGAGGAGCGCGGCATCCGGCTGCGGCCGCACACCTGGATGTCGAGCGAATGGTTCAGCCCGGGCGGCGTTCCCGGCATCGCCATTCCGTTCTATCTCGCTCATCCCCGCCTGATGAAGCTCGAGAAGAAGATGATGTTCGACGTCGAGGGCGGAACCTGGCGCGAATGCATGGCCATCCTCCGTCACGAAGCGGGCCACGCCATACAGCACGGCTACCAGTTGCAGCGCCGCCGGCGCTGGCAGCAACTGTTCGGCCCGTCGTCGAAACATTATCCGCGCTATTACCGGCCCAATCCGGCGAGCCGGCGCTATGTCCAGCATCTGCGGCTCTGGTACGCGCAGAGCCATCCGGACGAGGATTTCGCCGAGACGTTTGCGGTGTGGCTACGGCCCCGTTCGAACTGGCGGACGCGATACGCTGGTTGGCCGGCACTGAAGAAGCTCGAATATGTCGACGAGCTGATGGGCGAGATCGCGGGAAAGCGGCCGCCGATCACGACGCGGGAGCGTGTCGATCCGCTGGGTCGGCTCAGCCAAACGCTCGAAGAGCACTACAAGAAGAAGCAGGCGTTCTACGCCTTCACGCCTCCCAAGACCTACGACCGCGATCTCTCCCGGCTGTTTTCGGCCGATCCGCGGCATCACCGCTCAAAGCCGGCTTCGACCCTGATCAGGCGCCACCGCTCCCAGATCAGGCAATTGGTCGCGCGATGGACCGGCGAGAATCAGCTTACGCTCGATGCCGTGCTTGACGAGATGATCTCCCGCTGCCGCGAGCTCGACCTGCGCGCCGTCGGTCCTGAACAGAAGCTCGTTCTCGACTTCATCGTCCTCGTGACCGCCAAGACGATGCACACGATGTTTGGCCCATCTCGACGAAAATGGATCGCGCTATGAGACGTCTGCGCATTCTGGTGCTCATGCATCCGGACTTCGTGCCGCCGGACTCCAGCGACGGGCACACCGCGCAGGAAATCAATGCGTGGAAAACCGAATACGACGTGGTGAGCACCTTGCGCGCAGCCGGCCACGAGGTTCGACCGCTCGGCGCGCAGGAGGAAATCAAGCCGGTGCGCGAGGCGATCGAGGAGTTCAAGCCGCACGTGGTTTTCACGTTGCTGGAGGAATTCCACAACAACGTCGCCTTCGACCAGCACATCGCGAGCTATCTCGAGCTGATGAAGGTCCCTTATACCGGGTGCAATCCGCGCGGCCTGACCCTGGCCCGCGGCAAGGATCTGTCCAAGACGCTGGTGCATCACCGCCGGATCGCCGCGCCGGCCTTTGCCGTCTTCCCGATGCGCCGCAAGGTGAAACGCCCGACGCGTCTTGCGCTGCCGCTGATCGTCAAGAGCCTGAACATGGATGGCTCGTTCGGCATCTCGCAAGCATCGATCGTCGACACCGACGAGAAGCTGGCCGAGCGGGTCGCCTTCATCCACGAACGGGTCGAATCCGCCGCCATCGCCGAGCAGTTCATCGAAGGACGAGAGCTTTACGTCGGCGTGCTCGGCAACAACCGCTTACGAGTCCTGCCGGTCTGGGAGTTGAAATTCGGCAGCATGGGCGGCCGCTCGTCACGGCACATCGCCACGGAGAAAGCCAAGCACGACACCGACTATCAGGAGAAGGTCGGCATCGTCGACGGGCCTGCGAAGGATCTGGCGCCGGAAGTGACCGCCAGGATCCAGCGGGCCGCGAAACGCATCTACCGGGTGCTTGGCCTCGACGGCTACGCTCGTATCGATTTTCGTCTCACCGCCGACGGCACGCCGTATTTCATCGAAGCCAATCCAAATCCCGAGATCGCCAAGAGCCAGGAATTCGCCACGGCCGCTCTACATGACGGGCTGAAATATCCGGCTCTCCTGCAGCGCATCCTGGCGCTCGGAATCAGCCGCGCCAAAGCGGGCGTGTCATTGGGGTGATGACGGCTGCGATCACCCCTCATCCTTCGGGACGCGCTTCGCGCCCCTCGGGATGAGGGATGGTCGTTGCGCGGCGTTACACGATTCCCGCGGCGACCTGGCCGCGCAGGCGTTCGAGCCCGAGCAATGTCTCCGCACAGGCGGCCGCCACTTCGACGCCCTTGATCGCAAAATGCCTGCGGAAGAAATCGTAGTGCACCTCGGTCTCGTGGAATTGCTGCGGCGTCAGCACCGCGGAGAACACGGGCACCTCGGTACGCAGCTGCACGTCCATCAACGCCTTGATCACGGTGTCGGCGACGAATTCATGGCGGTAGATGCCGCCGTCGACGACGAGGCCGGCCGCGACGATCGCGGTGTAGCGCCGCGTCTTGGCGAGGATCTGCGCATGCAGCGGGATCTCGAACGAGCCCGGCACCTCGAACACGTCGATATGATTGAGGTGGCGCGCTTCTGCCTCCTTCACGAAGGCGATACGGGCCTCCTCGACCACGTCGCGGTGCCAGCAGGCCTGCACGAAGGCCACCCGCTGCGGTTTCGCGAAGCGCGGGTGGTCGGGCGCCGGGTCCTGTGGAACCGGCGGTGGCGTTTGGGTTGGTTGGGAGGTTTCGGCTTGGGGATCTTGCAACATCTGATTCATGGCTTTCCTCAGTTAAGGACCAGAATCAGGGCACACGGAACGACAAACAGCCGCATCCTGCGATGCGTCTGCCACCGACCGTTCTCTTTCATCCGGACTTTAACCGTCGGCTTCGGAGTTGCACCGAATCTGCTGACCCTTCCCCGCAGCAACAGGCTTTGAGGAAGGCGCTCGCGGGCTTGGGCCTTACGGCCCTTACCGCCGGTGGGGACTTTCACCCCGCCCTGAGAACATCGGCCGTCCGGAATGAACGGCCTGACCGAAATATGACGCCGGTTCGGGGCCGCGGCAAGCGGGTTCCGCATGGGAAAATCGCATGGTCCCATACCGCGAAGGCGGTCCAGGGGCACGCCGCGGAATTAACGATCGGGGGCGGCCGCCGAATCCGATTCCGATTTGTTCTTCCCGTTAATAATTGTGGCCGAGATGAGCTGTGGACGAACGAGTCCTGACTTGTGGACGGACTCGGCAGCCAGTTGCGCAGATTCCGCAAATCACATCAGTTGATCCGCGACAAGCCCGCGCTGATCCGAACGGATCGCCTTAGCAAATTTAAGGGAGCGCGCGCCGGACCAACCGCGTGCGTATCAAAGACAACAAAAAGGCAAGAGGTCGAGACGGCATGTCCCTGCTCGAAGGCACTATCGATTCCAAAAACCATCCGCTCGCGGTGGTCGAGGATATCGCTGCCAGCAATAACTGGCCGTTCGAACGCTCCGGCGAAGACGAACTCACGATTGTCTCCAAGGGACAATGGACCGACTACCAGATCTCCTTCACCTGGATGGGCGAGATCGAGGCGCTGCATCTGGCCTGCGCATTCGACATGAAGATTCCGGTTGCGCGGCGATCTGAGGTCCAGCGGCTCGTCGCCGCGGTCAACGAGCAGCTGTGGGTCGGGCACTTCGACCTGTGGACCACCACCGGCATGATCATGCACCGGCAGGCCCTGGTGCTGCCGGGCGGGCTCATCGCCTCCACCGGCCAGTGCGAAGCCATGCTCGCCGGCGCCATCCACGCCTGCGAACGCTATTTCCCGGCGTTCCAGTTCGTGGTGTGGGCCGGCAAGTCCACGGCGGAAGCCATGGACGCGGCCATGTTCGACACGGTGGGCGAGGCTTAAGGCCTCTCAGCAAGTGAGGGAGCCACACCTCCCTCCTCATCGTCGTCCTGGCGAAAGCCAGGACCATATCGCGAGGTCTCTCCGTGTCTCGCGGTGCTTGTTGCCCTGCCATCCTTCCACTAGAACCAGCCGTGGTAATGGGTCCTGGCCCCCCGTGCGCAATTGCGCACTAGGCCAGGACGACGGCGGTGGCGACAGCGATGGCGAACAGCACTCTCCAAAACATCACCGGCACCATCCTGCTCGCCGGCGCCGGCAAGATGGGCGGCGCGATGCTGACCGGATGGCTTTCGGGTGGGCTCGACCCGCGCCGCGTCGCGGTGATTGATCCTCACATCTCGGCCGAGATCACCGCACTTGCCGCCAAGGGGATTGCGCTCAATCCCGACGTGACGACGGCGGGCCAGGTCGAGACGCTCGTGGTCGCGGTGAAGCCGCAGATGTTCCGCGAGGCCGGCGCCAAGCTGAAGCCGTTCGTCTCCGACAAGACCGCGGTAGTGTCGATCATGGCGGGAACCACGATCGCCTCCCTCGAGGAGGTCTGCGGCGGCGCTGTGGTGCGCGCGATGCCAAACACACCGGCCGCGATCGGTCGCGGCATCACGGTGGCTGTCGCCGCGAACAATGTCAGCGCACAGCAACGCGCGGTGGCCGATGCGCTACTACGCGCCACCGGCTCGGTCGAATGGGTCGACGATGAGAGCCTGATGGACGCGGTGACCGCGGTGTCCGGCTCGGGCCCGGCCTATGTGTTTTTGCTGGCCGAAGAGCTCGCGCGCGCCGGTGTCGAGGCGGGATTGCCCGAGGCGCTCGCGACAAAACTCGCGCGCCAAACCGTCGCCGGCTCGGGTGAACTTCTCCATCAATCGGATCTGCCGTCGAGCACGCTGCGCCAGAACGTCACCTCGCCCGGCGGCACCACGGCCGCGGCGCTCGGCGTGCTGATGGGTGAGCCCGGCCTGCGCGAGCTGATGATCCGCGCGATCGCGGCGGCGACGAAGCGGTCGAAGGAATTGGCGAAGTAAGGAAGTGCCGTAGGGTGGGCAAAGCGAAGCGTGCCCACCAATTCGAATGCAGCCGCGGAAAGATGGTGGGCACGGCGCTAGGCGCCTTTGCCCACCCTACGATTTCGAGCCTGTAGCCAGCCGCTTGTTGAACATCGCGACATTAATGAGCCCGCGCGCGTGGCGGCCTTCGCCGAGTTTTCGCGAGCCCTCGAAGGCCTCGACCTCGAAGCGGATGACGCGGCGCTCGACCGCGACCACCTTCGCGGTAGTCCGCACCGTCGCACCGACGAGAGCTGCTGCAAGATGGCGGATGTCGACCTCGGTGCCGACGGTGACCCAGCCGGGCTGAAGGACGCTACGGATCGCATCGCCCGACGTCATCTCCATTTCCAGAATCATCATCGGCGTCGCATAGACCATCGGCATGCCGGGCACGAAATGCCCGACCGTGCGCTCCACCGGCACCACCAGCGTGCGCTCGGCGCTCATGCCGGCCTTGATGAAGTCGCGTGCGTCCATGGGGCCTCCCCCGTCGTCCTGGACAAGCGAGCAAAGCGAGCGCCGATCCAGGACCCATTACCCCGACACAACACTTTTATGCGCGGTCTGAACTCGACCTGCTGCAACAACTGCCGCTTGGGGTAATGGGTCCTGGCCCCCGTGCGCAATTGCGCACTAGGCCAGGACGACAGTTGCGTTTGCAGCTACAGCGATGGCTACTTCTTCGCAGCCGCCGCGCGCTCCACGAACGTCTTGCCGCCCTTCATCTTATGGGCGAGCGGGGCTTCGTTGATCTGGATGACGACGGCGTCGGCATCGACGCCGAGATTCTTCACCAGCGCCTGGGTGATGTCGCGCATCATGCCGGCCTTCTGCTCGTCGGTGCGGCCCACGGCCATGCTGACAGTGATCTCAGGCATTTTTTCTCTCCCTTGGGCCGCACACCGGCCATTGACGGTCGTCATCAAACAGGAGGTGGATGCCCGGGACAAGCCCGGGCATGGCGCACCAGCGAATAGCTAGCCCCAGCTCACGTCATGGCGCGCCAACACCTCGCGCACTTTGGCGACGAGGTCGGCCTCGCTGCACGAGAACTGCGCCGGGCGGCTCTCCCGCCATTCCTGGTTGGAAGCGATCGCGGCCGCCGCCTTCGCGCCCTCGATCAGATCCTTGATCTGCACTTCGCCACGCGCTTTTTCATCCGACCCCTGGATGATGACGCAGGGCGCTTTGCGGCGGTCGGCATATTTGAGCTGGTTGCCCATGTTCTTGGGATTGCCGAGATAGAGCTCGGCACGGATGCCGGCGGTTCGCAACGATGCGACCATCTTCTGATAGTCGGCGACGCGGTCGCGGTCGAACACGGTGACAACGACGGGGCCGAACTCTGGCTTCGTGTCGAGCTTGCCAAGCAGCGTCAGCGCGGCCTGAAGCCTGGACACGCCGATCGAGAATCCGGTAGCCGGCACCGGCTCGCCGCGGAAGCGTGAGACGAGGCCGTCATAACGGCCGCCACCTCCAACGGAGCCAAAGCGGACGGGACGGCCCTTCTCGTCCTTGGTCTCGAGCAGCAGTTCGACCTCGTAGACAGGGCCCGTGTAGTATTCGAGGCCGCGCACGACGGAGGGATCGATGCGGATGCGGTCTGCGCCGTATCCCGAAGCCGTCACCAGTTTGGCGATTTCTTCCAGCTCGCTCACGCCGGCCTGACCGACTTCGCTCTTGGCGAGATAGGTTTCCGCCGCGGCGATCGCCTCTTTCCAGTCGTCGTGCGGTTTGGTGATGGCGAGAACGACGTCAGCTTCCGACGCGCTCAAATTGGCGCCCTTCGTGAAGTCGCCCTTGCCTTCTTCGCCGCCATCCCATCTGCCGGGACCGAGCAGCTTGCGAACTTCCTCGGCGGGAAACTTGTCGAGCTTATCGATCGCGCGCAACACGGTCAGTCTGCGTGCTGCGTTCTCTTCGCCACCGAGCCCGATTGCTTCCAGAACGCCGTCAAGCACCTTGCGATTGTTCACCCTCACGACATACGAGCCGCGCGCAACGCCCAGCGCCTCCATCGTGTCGGCCGCCATCATGCAGATCTCGGCATCGGCCGCCGGTGTTGCCGAGCCCACCGTGTCCGCGTCGAACTGCATGAACTGGCGGAATCGGCCGGGGCCGGGCTTCTCGTTGCGGAAGACGTAACCGACGCGATAGCTGCGATAGGGCAATACAAGACCGTCGGTACCGTAGCGCTCGCCAACGTAGCGCGCGAGCGGCGCGGTCAGGTCGTAGCGCAAGCTGATCCACTGCTCGTCGTCGTCCTGGAACGAGAACACGCCCTCGTTCGGACGATCCTGGTCGGGCAGGAACTTGCCGAGCGCATCGGTGTATTCCATCGCCGGCGTTTCCACGGGCTCGAACCCGTAGAGCTCGTAGACGGTCCGGATCTTCTCCACCATCTCCCGCGTCGCCCGGATCGCGGCGGGATCGCGATCCTCGAGCCCGCGCGGCAGGCGCGCCTTCAGTTTCTGGGGTTTTTTGGATTTTTCGGCCATGCGCGGCATTTACCAGCCGACGCGCGAGGCGGCAACTGCCGGGTAGGCTCTTACGGCTGCTCCATCCGCGCCCGGAGCGCGTCGGCATCCGCTTTCGGCAACGACTTCAGCGTTGGCTTGATGGTTTCGCCGCCGACGATCTTGCCGTTGCGCATGAACATCCAGTCCGAGATGTCGGCTTCAGTGAATTCGACCTTGTCGCCTGCCCGCTTGCCGGGCAGATCGCGTGGCTCGTTGGCGAAGAGGCCGGAATAGGCCCCGTTGGGTATCTTCTTCACCTCGGCCATCCAGATGTGCTCACCGCCTTTGCGGGTCGAAAAGTGCACCTTCAGGGCATGCCCTGTCTCCGACGGCTTCGGCGCCTCATAGGAGGCCCAGAATGTCGGCAGCGTGCCGCGGGCGCGCGCGATCGCGGTGTTCATCTCCGGATCGGTGGTGCGCACGTCGACAACGGGCGAACGTCCCTCAGCGGAGACATCCGGCTGGGGGCCGATGGTCAGAATGCCAAAGACGGTGACGCCGGTGATCGCGGCGAGAACGACCCATTTCAGGGGTTGGGGAAGAGTGGATGCCATGATCGCGATGTCCAGATGACTCGATGTTCGAGTATTCGAGGTCTCGGACTTTGTCGCACGATCATCGTGTCGCGTTCATGGCGCCTCTCTCTCCCCGCGCGCGGGGAGAGAGAGGGCAAAAATCAAGACAGATTGCGGATCCAGTTGTGCGGATCGTTGGTGCGGCCGTACTGGATGTCGACGAGTTGCTTGCGCAGGCCCATGGCGACCGGGCCCGCGGCGCCGCCGCTGATCTCGAAATCGCCGCTCACCGAGCGCACCGTGCCGATCGGCGAGATCACGGCGGCGGTGCCGCAGGCAAACGCTTCCTTCAGCTTGCCGCTTGCCGCATCCTTGCGCCACTGGTCGAGCGAGTACGGCTCCTCGCGCACGGTCTTGCCGGCATCTTTGGCCAGCGCGATGATGGAATCGCGGGTGATGCCGGGCAGGATGGTGCCGAGCGGCGGGGTCGAGAGCGAGCCGTCGTCGAACACGAAGAACACGTTCATGCCGCCGAGCTCTTCGATATAGCGGCGCTCGATCGCATCGAGGAACACGACCTGGTCGCAGCCGTGCTGGATCGCTTCGGCCTGGGCGCGCAGGCTCGCGGCATAGTTGCCGCCGCATTTGACGGCGCCGGTGCCGCCGACCGCGGCGCGCGTGTAATTCTCGGACACCCAGATCGAGACCGGCGCAGGGCCGCCCTTGAAGTAGGAGCCGACCGGCGAGGCGATCACCGCGAAAATGTATTCGGACGACGGCTTGACGCCGAGGAAGGTCTCGCTCGCGATCATGAAGGGGCGCAGGTAAAGGCTGCCCTCGCCGCCCGGCATCCAGGCGCGGTCGATGCGCACGATTTGCTCGACCGCCTCGATGAAGACGTCTTCGGGGAGCTGCGCCATCGCCATGCGGTCCGCCGAGTCCTTGAAGCGCCGTGCATTGGCGTCGGGGCGAAACAGGTTCACGCCGCCGTCGTCGCGCTTGTAGGCCTTGAGGCCTTCAAAAATTTCCTGGGCGTAGTGGAGGACGGCGCCGGCCGGATCGATCTGGAAATTGGCGCGGGCCTCGACACGCGCCTCGTACCAGCCGCCCTTGGCCTGGTTGTAGCGGACCACCGCCATGTGGTCGGTGAAGACGCGCCCGAAACCGGGATCGACCAGCTTGGCGACCCGATCCTTCTCGGGGGTCGGATTGGATGCGGGCTGGATGTCGAATTTCATGCTCATGTCCTTGCCTCCCGCTGCCGGTGGCGGTGCCGTTGTGGCACCCACCTGCCCTGATTTGGGCCCGGCTGGCTCGATTGGTTTCTGGCCGGACCGCCGCCAGCCTTGTTACGGCCGGTTTCCGTGGCCAGCATGTCACCGAGGACATGCTTTTGCGGAAGACGGAAGTCCAGTATGTTTTGCCGAAATGCCGTTCGACAATCGCACGGTAGATCTGCTCCGGCCGTCGCCGCCCGTCCGGCCCACTGCGGCGGCCTTGCTTCGATGCCCACCCGACGCGAAACGATCTAAAATTTCGTGCGGGCTGATCGTTTTGTAACATTGAGACCAAGATACGTCAATATGCCTGACATAAATTTCGCGACTCCTTCTCAAGACGCTGCCGGGCCGCGGCCGGCCGCAGACGACGGAGGCAATTTGCGCTGGGATATCATCGAACTGCTGTTCTTCGCTTATCGCGATTTCGTCGGCGATCCCGACCAGGAGCTGGAGGCGTTCGGCTTCGGCCGGGCCCATCACCGCGTCATGCACTTTGTCTATCGTTATCCCGGCCTCAAGGTCGCCGACCTCCTCGACGTCCTGCGTATCACCAAGCAATCGCTCGGCCGGGTGCTCAAGCAGCTCCTGGACGAGGGCTATATCGTGCAGAAGACCGGCGACAATGATCGCCGCCAACGCCTGCTGTTTGCGACACCGAAGGGCGAGGCGCTGGTGCAGAAGCTCGCCGGCCTGCAGACCACGCGCATCACCAAGGCACTCGCCGAGATGGCGCCGCAGGATGCCGAGACCGTCAAGCGCTTCCTGCGCGCGATGATCGACCGCGACGATCCGGACAAGGTGCTGGAGACGATCTTTGCCACCGTCAATCAGGACAAGGAGTGACCGTGCCGCTCGCTGCAACGCTCGCACGCCCGCCGGCACGCCCCGCCGACGATGCCCCGCATCTCCTGCTGGTCGACGACGACCGCCGCATCCGCGATCTGCTCTCGCGCTTCCTTGCCGGCGAAGGCTATCGCGTCTCGACCGCCGCGAGCGCCAGCGACGCCCGTTCCAAGCTTTTGGGCCTGCACTTCGACCTCTTGATCCTGGATGTCATGATGCCCGGCGAGACCGGCTTCGATCTCGCCCGTTTCATCCGGACCTCGTCCTCGGTGCCGATCGTGATGCTGACGGCGCGGCATGAAGCCGAAGCGCGCATCGAAGGCCTGCAGATCGGCGCCGACGATTACGTCGCAAAGCCGTTCGAGCCGCGCGAGCTTGCGCTGCGCATCAACAACATCCTCAAGCGCGCTGCGCCGCCGCCGCAGGCCGCTGCAGTGGAGAAGATCGCGTTTGGCCCGTACATCTATCACCTCGAGCGCGGCGAATTGCGCCAGGGCGAAGACGTCATTCACCTCACCGACCGCGAGCGCGAGATGCTGCGGATCCTGTCGGAGACACCGGGCGAGACCGTGCCGCGCAGCGCGCTCACCGGCAATGGCAGCGTCAACGAGCGCGCCGTCGACGTGCAGATCAACCGCCTCCGGCGCAAGATCGAGACCGATCCCGCCAATCCGCTGTTCCTCCAGGCCGTGCGCGGGATTGGCTACCGGCTGGTAGCCTCGCCATAAAGCAGTAAAGCGCCACCGATGAGCACGATCGATAGCGGCCTGACGCTTTTGAAGAGCGCCGCCGGCCGCGTCTCCGCCGCCAATGGCTGGATGGGCAATGCGTTCAAGGGCTGGATGCCGACCGGCCTCTACGCGCGTGCGCTGCTGATCATGATCGTGCCGATGGTGATCCTGCAATCGGTCGTCGCCTTCGTGTTCATGGAGCGGCACTGGAACACGGTGACACGGCGCCTGTCGGCCGCGGTGGTGCAAGACATCGCCGCGCTGATCGACGTCTACAAGGGCTATCCGCAAGACAAGGATCGCGACCAGATCCGCCGCATCGCGCAGCAGCGCCTGGGCCTCGTCGTCGATTTCCTCCCGGCCGGCGACATGCCGCCGCCGGGACCCAAGCCGTTCTTCTCGCTGCTCGACCAGACGCTGTCAGTGCAGCTCGGCCGCCAGATCGGGCGCTCCTTCTGGATCGATACGGTCGGCCGCTCCAACCTGGTCGAGATCCGGATTCAGCTCGACGACGCCGTGATGCGCGTGTTCGCACAGCGCAGCGCGGCTTATGCCTCGAACTCGGAGATCTTCCTGTTCTGGATGGTCGGCACGTCCTCGATCCTGCTGATCGTCGCGGTGCTATTCCTGCGCAACCAGATCAAGCCGATCCTGCGACTTGCCGACGCTGCCGAAAGTTTTGGCAAGGGCCGCGAGGCGCCGAATTTCCGTCCGCGCGGCGCGCGCGAGGTGCGGCGCGCGTCGGTCGCCTTCCTCGAAATGAAGTCGCGCATCGAGCGGACGATGGAGCAGCGCACCGCGATGCTCGCCGGCGTGAGCCACGATCTGCGCACGATCCTGACGCGGTTCAAGCTCGAGCTGGCGCTGATCGGCGACAGCCCCGAAATGGAGGGCATGCGCAAGGACGTCGACGAGATGTCGATGATGCTGGAGGACTATCTCGCGTTCGCCCGCGGCGATTCCGGCGAGCAGTCGCAGCCGACCGACATGGCGCAGGCGCTCGAGGAGCTGCGCAGCGACGCCGAGCGCCACGGCCACATTGCGACGGTCGCGTTCAACGGACTGCCCGTGGTCACGGTGAAGCCGGCCTCGTTCAAGCGCTGCCTCGCCAACCTCGTCACCAACGCCGCCCGCTACGGCAAGGCCATCGCTATCACCGGCCAGCGCGATCACCGTTATTTGACCGTGACAGTCGACGACGACGGCCCGGGCATTCCCGCGCACTTACGCGAAGAGGTGTTCAAGCCGTTCCTGCGGCTGGACAACGCCCGCAACCAGGACGAAGGCGGCACGGGTCTTGGCCTCGCGATCGCCCGCGACATCGCCCGTTCGCACGGCGGCGACATCACCCTTGGCGACAGCCCGATGGGCGGATTGAGAGCAAGCGTGCGGATACCGGTGTAGCTGCCTCTTCCCTTCTCCCCCTGTGGTAGAAGGTGGCGCGAAGCGCCTGATGAGGGGTCTCTCTCCGCGAATTCAAAAGCGAAAAGAGTCACACGCGGAGACAGACCCCTCACCCGTGGGGGGGGGGGGGGGGGGGCCCCCCCCCCCCCCCCCAAGAGGGGGGGGGGGGGGGGATAAAGTCGAACACGAGATCGATGGTGTGGATTT
>NZ_JBVVPQ010000003.1:31994-84239 GCF_055811695.1 Bradyrhizobium sp. MI1.3
GTTCTCGGGGCCCCCCCCCCCCCGGGGGGGGCGCCCCCCCCCCCAAAAAACCCCCCCAACCCCCCCCCCCCCCCCCCCCCCCCCCCCCCCCGCCCCCCCCCCCCCCCCCCCCGCCACCCTCTCCCGCAAGGGGAGAGGGAAGAGTCTTACTTCGGCAACAGCGCTTTCAGCTTGTCCATGTCGCGCACGTTCATCTTGAAGCCGCCGGGCATCACGATGTCGCCGGGCTTCTGGTCCGGCTTGCAGGCCCCCAGCCATTTCGCTTCGAGCTGCAGGGTCGTGTCGCGGCCTGCTGCGCCGGCGGCGCCGCCTTGCGCGTGCGACGACGTCTTCACTGTATAGGCCGAATTGAAATCGCCGGTGATCTCGGCATGCGAGGTCGTGCTGATGCCGGCGACATTGCATTCGGAATCGCTGACATAGCCGGTCGCGGTCTTCTTGATGTCCTGCTTGGCGCAAATCTGCTTGGCCATCGGGGAGACGTTGTTGTTCATCTCCTTGTCGACGGTCTCGTCGGTGCAGTGCTGCATGGTCATCTCGGGCACCGGCGTGCCGGTCCTGACCATCTTCAATTCCCACAGGCCCGCCTTGCGCACCGGCAGGTCGTCAGCGCGGGCGCTGCCTGCCGACACGACGAGGCAAAGGGCGGAGCCGAGCAAAGCGAGTTTGCGCGTCATGTGGGAAGCTCCCGGCTGAGAGGTAGCGGCGCTGCGAAAGCGCCTCAGTAGAGCGTGCGGATCGGCTGGTCGGCCGCGCCATAAGGCACCCAGCGGCAGGAGAACGAGATGTAGCCGCCCTCATAGGCCTGCATCGCCAGGAATTTGGCGACCTTGCCGTAGCGCGCGCAGTGATCGACCGCGACCTGCCGCGCATCGACCTGGGTTGCCATCGAATAGGCGATGATACCGCCGGTGTCGTTGCCCTTGAACGGAGGCACCGGAAGGAGATCGGCGCGCGCCGACTGGCTCGCCATCATACCCAAGGCAAGTAGGCCCGCGGCCGCAATGATTCGCATTCCCGTCACTCCGATTGGTTGGTGGCAGTTTACGGTGCCGGCGCGGCGGTGGAAAGAACCGAAGACCCCTCTGGTGCAGCATTGCGGTCAACTCGTCGGCAAGTGTTGCCGCGCTGCACTTGACCTCCCCCGGCCTTCGCGGCACCGTCCGACCCTCGCAGATCATGCTGTCTGGATTGCCCATGCGCGCCTCGACCTTCCTGAAATCGCTCCGCTTTGCCGCCGTGCTCGGCCTCCTGTTCGGGGCGCTGTCGCTCGGTGAGGCCAGGGCCGCCAATCCGCTGGAGCTGAATTTCTGGCTGAGCGGGCCGCGCTATGACGGCAACGTCTCCGAATGCGACAGGGCGCTGCCGACGATCGCCAGCCAGTTCTGGGAGAAAGAAAGCTCGTTCTGGAATTCCTCGTTGAAGATCACCGGCTTCTCCGCCGTTCACGAGACCGCGTTCCGGCCCTGGGCGTCCGACAACATCCCGCGCCGCTATTGCACCGGCGAGGCTATGCTCACGGATGGCAAGCTGCGCAAGGTGCATTTCTCGATTGTCGAGGATGGCGGCTTCGCCGGCTACGGCCAGGGCGTCGAATGGTGTGTGGTCGGGCTCGACCGCAACTGGGCCTACAACCCGGCCTGCCGCGCCGCCAAACAATAATTGCAAAAGTTCTGATCCGGACCGATCAGGCGGCCGAACGACGGTCGTCCGAATTTTGTTCTTGAAATGTTCTTACCGCCTGCTAGGCTCTTCTGCACAGTCTAGTTGAGGGGCGTCGCCATGTTTCATTCCAGATTGCATTTTTTCTCCCGCCTGATGATCTCGCTGACGCTTGCAGCCGGGCTGGCTGCGCTGGCCGGCGGTGCCAAGGCCCAGGACAAGCGGCAGAACACGCCCGGCGAATTCGATTTTTATGTGCTGTCGCTGTCGTGGTCGCCCTCCTTCTGCGAGGAGGCGGCGGAGCGCGGCGGCCGCTCGCAGACCCAGTGCAGCGGACGGCCCTACGCTTTCGTGGTGCATGGTCTGTGGCCGCAATATGAGAACGGTTTTCCGGAATATTGCCAGCGGCCCTCGCCGCGGCTGAACCGCAGCATCGTCTCCTCCATGCTCGATCTGATGCCGGCGCCGGGTCTGATCTTCAACGAATGGGACAAGCACGGCACCTGCTCGGGGCTCGCCGACCGCAGCTATTTCGAGACGATCCGGAAGGCGCGCGCCGCGATCAAGATTCCGGCTGAATATCTCGATCTGTCGCAGGCCAAGACCGTGGCGCCGGCGGAGGTGGAGGAAGCCTTCATCAAGGCCAATCCGGGCCTCAGCAATGCCGCCGTCTCGATCACCTGCAACCGGACGCGGCTATCGGAAGTCCGCATCTGCCTCAGCAAGGACCTGCAATTCCGCGCCTGCGAGGAGATCGACCGCCGCGCCTGCCGCCGCGACCAGGTGGCGATGCCGCCGATCCGGGGTGGGTAGCCCAGGCATCGTGCCTCTTTGCTCAAGCCGCCACGTGGCGTAGTGCTCTTGCATGAATTACCGCCACGCCTTCCATGCCGGCAACTTCGCCGATGTCATCAAGCACATCGTGCTGGCGCGCATCATCACCTATCTCCAGGACAAACCGGGCGCGTTCCGCGTCATCGACACCCATGCCGGCGCCGGCCTCTACGATCTCGAAAGCGACGAGGCGCGCCGCGGCGGCGAGTGGCTGACGGGCATTGCGCGGCTGATGCACGCGCGGCTGTCGAACGACGCCATGGCACTGACCAAGCCCTATCTCGACATCGTCCGCGCCTTCAATCCGAAAGGCGAGCTCAAGGCCTATCCGGGCTCGCCGCTGATCGCGCGCGCCCTGATGCGGCCGCAGGATCGCCTCGTCGCCTGCGAACTCGAGCCGAAGGCGCGGAAAGCGCTGATCGGCGTGCTGCGCCATGACGAGCAGGCCCGCGTGGTCGACCTCGACGGCTGGATGGCGTTGCCGGCTTTCGTGCCGCCAAAGGAACGGCGCGGGATCGTCCTGATCGACCCGCCGTTCGAGGCAAAGGACGAGTTCGAAAAGCTCGGCGAGGCCTTCTCGACGGCTTTCGCGAAATGGCCGACCGGTATCTATGTAATCTGGTATCCCGCCAAGAGCCGGCGCGCCACCGACGCGCTGGTGCAATCAGTGGCGCGGCTCGCAGCCGCAGCAAAACCGCCGGGAAAATGCCTGCGCCTCGAATTCAGCGTGGCGCCGCAGGCCGACGGTGCAACTCTCACCTCCACCGGGCTCTTGATCGTCAATCCCCCTTACACGCTGCAGGGCGAGCTCAAGACGATCCTGCCCGAGCTGGAAATGCCGCTCGGCCAGGGTGGCGCTGCCAGATTCCGATTAGAGGTGCCGAGACCGTAACACTCCGGCATCTTGGGAAAAATATGCAGGAGCGGTGGTCAATCTGCGGAGAACCGTATTATGCTGTTTCCGTGACTGGCTTTACGTTCCGCTTCCGCGAATGGTTGCGGCGGAGTGAAGGCCTAAGAAAGATCCAGTCGGACCAAATGGTCTGCCCAAGGATGGCCAGCTCCCGGGCTTCGTAAGGCCCGGTCATATCGTGACGTGCGTCTGCGTCACGACGGAGGAGCAATGAGGGGGAGTTTCCCGATGGCCATGACGGGAACGGTCAAGTTTTTCAACGGTGAGCGCGGCTACGGATTCATCAAGCCGGACGACGGGGGCCGCGACGTCTTCGTACATATTACTGCTGTGGAGCGGGCCGGACTGAAGGACCTTGCCGAAGGACAGCGTATTACTTTCGAAGTCGAACCGGACAAGAAGGGCAAGGGGCCGAAGGCGGTCGATTTGGTCATCCTTCCCTAGCGAGCCTGGCGTAAAAAAAATCCCGGCCGCAAGCGGCCGGGAGGTTGGTCCGGTATTTTCTTCTTAGCTATCAGAAGTGATAGTTCACGCCTGCGCGCACAACGCTGGCGCTATAGCCGTTTGACACGCCTGTAATCGCGAACTGACTCGTCGACAGATCGATATAGAGATATTCGAGCTTGGCGCTCCAGTTCGGCGCGAATCCGACTTCCGCGCCGGCACCGATGGTCCAGCCAGCGCTGGTGTGCGACTCGGTCCAGCCGAACGTCTGCGCGCGCAGCTCGCCGAAGGCGAGGCCCGCCGTGCCGTAGAACAGCACGTTGCTGAAGGCATAGCCGGCGCGGCCGCGCAGGGTACCGAACCACGGATTGGAGAACTTCCACGGCGCGAAGGTGTCGTCGGCACCGGCGGCCTGGATGTCGCCCTCGACGCCGAACACCCAAGGGCCGGTCTGGAAATTGTAGCCGGCCTGAACGCCGCCGACGAAGCCTGACGGCTTTGCGGGATTGTTGTTCACCGAACCCCATTCATAGCCGAGATTGGCACCGAGATACGGGCCGGCCCAGCTATAGGCATTGAGCGGCTGATTGACCGTATAGGGCGCACGCTGCCCGTAATTGAGATCGGCGGCCTCTGCCGAAGCCGTCCAGCCGACTGCAGCCAACGCGGCTGCGCCCACAACGAGCGCCTTCATCACACACTCCAACGCAACTGCCGTCACCGGTGCGATGCCTGCGCCGCCGCGCGAGGCAAAACCGCATGGTTACGGAACCACCACTTTTTCGCGTAAGATTTATCGAGAGTTTTAAGTTAAAGGCCTGTTAAGTCGGGTTACCGGGCTGTTAACAGGCTTAAGCAAGCGTTACCGGGAACTGCGCCGCCATCCTGTGCGTGCCGCACGGCCGGAACTTCAAATCGGCACCCGCAGCGCCTAAATTCGCACCATGGTTCACGATTCCACCGACAATCCGGACGACGCACGCACGCGCAAACCCGTGCGCGGCAACGCACCCGATGTCCCGGCCCAGGAAACCGAAGCGGCGCCGCCCGACCTCGATCCCGCCACAGCAAACGGCGACGACGAGGACGACGCACGGCTGCCGGACATCCTGGAAGAGAGCGGCACCGTCGGCGAAGAGCCGCTGGCGACCGGCCACGAGGCGATCGAACGCGCGGTCCGCCTCGCTCCCACCTCGCCCGGCGTCTACCGCATGCTCAATGCGAATGCCGACGTGCTCTATGTCGGCAAGGCCAAGAACGTCAAAAAGCGCCTGTCGAACTATGCGCGCCAGAGTGCGCCGCAGCCGGCCCGCATCCTGCGCATGATCGCCGCTACAGTTACCGTGGAAATCATCTCGACCCACACCGAGACTGAAGCACTGCTGCTGGAGGCCAACCTCATCAAGCAGCTTCGGCCGCGCTTCAACGTGCAGCTGCGCGACGACAAGTCGTTTCCCTACATCCTGATCACGGGCGACCATTGGGCGCCTCAGATCCTGAAGCATCGCGGCGCGCAGACGCGGCCCGGTCGCTATTTCGGCCCGTTCGCCTCTGCCGGCGCCGTCAACCGCACCATCACCGCGCTTCAGCGCGCGTTCCTGATCCGCTCCTGCACGGATTCCTTCTTTGAGAGCCGCTCGCGGCCCTGCCTGCTCTATCAGATCCGCCGTTGCGCCGGCCCCTGCACCCGCGAGATCGACTTCCCCGGCTACACGACCCTGGTGCGCGAGGCGAGCGACTTCCTGTCCGGCAAGAGCCATGCGGTGAAACAGGAGCTTGCCGCCGAGATGGAGAAGGCCTCCGGCGAGCTCGAATTCGAGAGCGCCGCGCTCTACCGCGACCGCCTCGCTGCGTTGTCCGCGATCCAGTCGCAGCAGGGCATCAATCCGCGCACGGTGGAAGAAGCCGACGTCTTCGCCATCCACCAGGAGGGCGGCTTCTCATGCGTCGAGGTGTTCTTCTTCCGCACCGGGCAGAACTGGGGCAACCGCGCCTATTTCCCGCGCGCGGAGAAGACGTATACGCCGGAAGAGGTGCTCGGCTCCTTCCTCGCCCAGTTCTACGACGACAAGCCGCCGCCGAGGAATATCCTGCTCTCGCACGAGATCGAGGAGAGCGAGCTGCTCGGCAACGCGCTGTCGATCAAGGCCGGCCGCAAGGTCGAGGTGTCCACGCCGAAGCGCGGCGAGAAGAAGGAGCTCGTCACCCACGCGCTCACCAACGCGCGCGAGGCCCTGGGCCGCAAGCTCGCGGACACCGCGACGCAGAGCCGTCTGCTCGACGCCATGGCCACGACCCTGAACCTGACGCATGCGCCGAAGCGGATCGAAGTCTACGACAACAGCCACATCCAGGGCACCAACGCGGTCGGCGCCATGATCGTCGCCGGCCCAGACGGTTTTGTGAAAAACCAGTACCGCAAGTTCAACATCAAGTCGGAAGGGATCACGCCGGGCGACGACTTCGCCATGATGCGCGAAGTGCTGGAGCGCCGCTTCAAGCGCCTGATCAACCCGCCCGAAGAGGGCGCGGCCAAAACCAAGGACGACGACTTCCCGCAATGGCCCGATCTCGTGATCATCGACGGAGGCCGCGGCCAGCTCAACGCCGTCCGGGAAATCTTTGCAAATCTCGGCCTGACCCAAGTGGCGCTGATGTCGGTGGCCAAGGGGCCGGACCGGGACGCCGGCCGCGAGACCCTGTTCATGCCGGAGCGCGAGGCGATCAAGCTGGAGCCGCGCGACCCCGTGCTCTATTTCATCCAGCGGCTGCGGGACGAGGCGCACCGCTTCGTCATCGGTTCGCACCGCAAGCTGCGCAAGAAGGACATCCGCGAGGCCGGCTTGCAGGAGATTCCGGGCATCGGTCCGTCACGCAAACGTGCCTTGCTGCACCATTTCGGAACCCTGAAGGAGATCGAACGGGCTTCGATCACCGATCTCGGCAAGGTTCCGGGGGTGAGCGCCGAGAGCGCTCGCAGGATTTTCGAGTATTTCCATCCCCAGCCGGGGTGAAATAAAGGGGGGCCGCGGTCATATGGTCGTCGCATCCCGCACCCCATTTGGGGAGCGGAACGGTTGACCTTCAGGCTGCAGCGGTATTGGTAGGACGGATGAACATCGCCACGACACGAGGGACCACCAGCCGCGCGATGTCCCTCCCGAACATCCTGACCTACGGCCGGATCGCCGCGATCCCGGTCGTGGTCGGGTGCATCTACGCACAGTCGATCATGGACGGTCCGCTGTGGCTGCGCTGGGTTGCGGTCGCCATTTTCATCGCGGCTGCGGTCACCGATTACCTCGACGGCTATTACGCGCGAATCTGGAATCAGCAATCGGCGTTCGGCCGCATGCTCGATCCGATCGCCGACAAACTTCTGGTCGCCTCGTGCCTGCTGATGCTGGCCGCCGACGGCATCATTCACGGCTGGTCGCTGTGGGCCGCCATCGTGATCCTGTGCCGCGAGATCCTGGTCTCGGGCCTGCGCGAATATCTTGCCGCGCTGCGCGTCAGCGTGCCCGTGACCAAGCTTGCGAAGTGGAAGACGACGGTTCAGCTCATCGCCATCGGCTTCCTGCTGGCTGGTCCGGCCGGCGATGAGGTGGTGCCCATGGTCTCGATGATCGGGCTGGCGCTGCTCTGGGCCTCGGCGATCCTCACCATGTACACGGGCTATGACTATTTCGGCGCTGGCATCCATCACCTCATCAAGGAGGATGAGGGATGAAGGTGAAGTACTTCGCCTGGGTGCGCGAGCGCGTCGGCAAGGCCGAGGAGACCATCGAGCCGCCCGCAACCGTGCGCACCGTGGAAGAGCTGATCGCCTGGCTGTCCGGCCAAAGCGAAGCCTACGCCTACGCCTTCGAGAAGCCGAAGGTGATCCGCGCCGCGATCGACCATGCCCACGTCAAGTCGGACGCCGCGATCGCGGGCGCTCGCGAGATCGCGTTCTTCCCGCCGATGACCGGCGGCTAGGCCATGCCCGTCGCCACCTGCCCCGTCACCATCCGTATCCAGCAAGACGATTTCGACATCGCGCGCGAGATCGCGGTCCTGACCGGGAACCGCACCGACATCGGTGCGGTCGTGAGCTTTTCCGGCATCTGCCGCGGCGACGAGGACAGCGCGAAGATCGCCGCACTCTCGCTCGAGCATTATCCTGGCATGGCCGAGGAAGAGATCAGGCGCCATGCCGACGAGGCCACCTCGCGCTGGCCTCTCAACGGCGTCACGGTGATCCATCGCGTCGGCCGGTTCATGCCCGGCCAGAACATCGTGCTGGTGCTGACCGCCTCTCAGCACCGCCAGGCCGCGTTCCAGGCAGCCGAGTTCCTGATGGATTATCTCAAGACCAACGCGCCGTTCTGGAAGAAGGAAGAGAGCGCCACCGGCACCGGCTGGGTCGAGGCCCAAGCCCGCGACGACGAAGCAACCGCACGCTGGACCCGATCCTGATGGCAACAACGACCAAAAAGAGCGTGCGCGGCCGCGCCGCGCCAAAGCTCGCGAAAGTGGGCCGCGGCGAGCTTCTCACGCTGATCGATTTTGTCCGCTATGCGGTCAGCCGCTTCAATGAGGCCAAGCTTGCCTTTGCCCACGGCACGCCCGATCCGGTCGCGGAAGCGGCCTTCCTGGTCTGTGAAGCCCTGCATCTGCATCCCGAGCAGTTCGAGATTTTTGCCAACGCGGGCGTCACGGCCGCCGAGGGCAGGATCATCATCGATCTCGTTCATCAGCGCGTCACCACGCGCAAACCGGCCGCCTATCTCGTCAACAAGATCTACATGCGCGGCCTGCCGTTCTATGTCGACGAGCGCGTCATCGTTCCCCGCTCCTTCATCGGCGAGCTCTTGGAGTCGCATTTCGGCGGCGACGGCGAAGCCGGCTCGCTGATCGACGATCCCAGCGCCGTCGAGCGCGTGCTCGATCTCTGCACGGGATCGGGATGCCTCGCGATCCTCGCCGCGCATCATTTTCCGAACGCCACGATCGACGCCGTCGATATCTCCAAGGGCGCGATCGACGTCGCCAGACGGAATGTCGGCGAATACGGGCTCGATGACCGGATCAGCCTGCATCGCGGCGACCTGTTCGCCCCGCTCGGTGACGCCAAATACGACCTGATCATCACCAACCCGCCTTATGTCGATGCCGAAGGCATGGCGGCGCTGCCGCTGGAGTGCCGGGCCGAGCCGAAGCTCGCCTTTGACGGCGGCGCCGACGGTCTCGACGTGGTGCGCCGGATCCTGCGCGACGCGCCCGACCACCTGACGCCGGATGGCGGGCTGATCTGCGAGATCGGACGCGGCCGCGAACTCGTCGACGAAGCCTTTCCCGAACTGCCGCTGCTCTGGCTCGACACCGAGGACTCCGAGGGCGAAGTGTTCTGGATCGCGGCAGCCGATCTCGGCTGATCCATCACGGCGGGCAGACCTCGTCGGAACAAGTCAAATACCGCCACGTTCATCCCCCGACGAATTTTCTCGCACTCGGAGGATAACCGCATGCTTGCGCCATCGGGCGAATTGCTGCGCGCCGGCGTCGCGCTCAAGCTCAACCATCTTAAGCGCGCCGCCCAGTCCTATGCCCGCGACCGGAGCAACCAGGCCACAGGGCGCATGACGTCATACGCGGCTGCGGCCGGACTGCTCGCGGTTGCGGGCTTGTTCGTCGTCGCAGCCTTCTTCGTCGGCCTGATCGCCCTGTACCGCTGGATTGCAATCCATTACGGGCAATTCTGGGGGTTCGGCGCCGTCGGCGCCGTGCTCCTGGTCCTGGCTGCCGCCTGCGCCGGCGTGGCCACGGCTCAGATGAAGCGCAAGACCAAGCCGATCGTGCCGCTTGCCAGCCGCCTGCGCGTGGCTATCGCCACCCCGCGCATCCCGCGCGGAACGGTGAAGGAGGCGGTGAAGGAGGTCGCGACCACAATTCCCCTGGCGCCGCTCGCGCCGGGCGAACGCGGACATGAAGGAGGACATGGCGGCAGCACGTGGCCGGCTCGGTCCAACCGGCCCGTGCAACTCGGGCTGATGCTCGCGGCCGTTGGGCTGGTCGGGCTCACGGCAGCGCGCCGGCGGCGTCACGGCCACCGAGCGGATACCTAAAAATGCGTATGCGGCGCGCCGAGCAATTCGACCGCTGGCTGTTAGTGGCAGCCACGACCGTGTTCGTGCTCACCGCGGAACGGTATATCCAGGATTCTGGCCTGGTCAGGGCGGGACCTCCGCAAGACCACCGCAACGGCGAGGCGAATTCGCCGGAAACGAGCCCGACGGGCGCAGCCTCGCAGCCCGGCCGCGGCCGCCGCGCGAAAAGCCCGTTCGCAATCCCGTGGGCAGGCTGGAAGGACATCCTCTGGCGCACCTATCAGCGCATCGACGAGGATCGCCTGCTCGCGACCGCCGGCGGCGTCGTCTTTTTCGGGCTGCTCGCGATCTTTCCCGCCATCACAGCTCTGGTTTCATTCTATGGCCTGTTCGCCGATCCCTCGACAATCAGTTCCAACCTGCAATCGCTCGCGATGATGCTGCCCGAGGGTGCGTTCCAGATCGTCGAGGACCAGGTGGCGCGCGTCGTGTCGCACGGCGGTGCGACGCTTGGTGTCACCTTCCTGTTTGGCCTCCTGCTCGCGATCTGGAGCGCCAATGCCGGCGTCAAAGCCATCTTCGATGCCCTCAACGTCGCCTATGAGGAGCGTGAAAAGCGCAGCTTCATCCGGCTGAACACGGTCTCGCTGGCCTTCACGGTCGGTGGCATCGTTGCCCTGCTGCTGATGGTGGGCGCCGTCGTCGCCTTCCCGCTCGCGCTCAACCACCTCGGCATGGCGCCCGAAAGCAAGCTGATCGTGGCGCTGGCGCGATGGCCGGTGCTGTTCGTCATTCTCCTTGCGGCGCTCGCCGTCCTCTACCGCTTCGCGCCCAGCCGCGATGCCCCGCGCTGGCAATGGCTGAGCCCCGGCGCGGTGACGGCCGCGATCCTCTGGATCGCCGGCTCGGCGCTGCTGTCCTGGTACCTTTCGGAGTTCGCCAATTACAATGCGACCTACGGTTCGCTCGGCGCTGCGATCGGCTTGATGATGTGGATGTGGATGTCGGCGATCGTCATCATGTTCGGGGCCGAGCTGAATTCGGAGATCGAACGGCAGACCCTGCGCGACACGACCACCGGGGCACCCAAGCCGCTTGGCACCCGCGAGGCCGTCTCGGCCGACACGGTCGGCGCTGCGGCGCCATCCTGACTCCGCGATTGGGTCGCTATCCCCTCGAATCAACAATGATGTTAAGCTCATGCCGCTTGGGGGAGCATGCGGCGTGACGGGTTCGAGACGCCACCCGTGTTTTCCCGGTCAGGCAGTCAGCTCTTGAGGCGTAACGCGCGGCATGATTCGTATTTCGACGATCTTCATCGCCATCTGCATGGTTCTGGTCGCGGCCTCGCTCGGGCTCGTGCTCTACGCGGTCGCCGGCATCAGCGGAACCGAATCCGCGATCGTGGCGCTAACGGCGCTGACCTTCCTGATCCTCTACAATGCAGTGTCGATGCGGTTGCGCGACCGCAGCGACGTCGGCGGCCAGATCGCCGACCTTTCGCGCGGCACCGCCGATCTCGCCCGCCAGGTCGCCGAGTTCGGCCGCCGGCTTGCCACGATCGAAGCACGCATCGCCTCCTCCAATTCGGCCAACTCAGACCGCATTCAGGCGGTGGTCGGCGAGATCAACGAGCTCGGCGGATTGGTCAGGCAGCTCGCCACCACCGTCTCGGCTCATGAGGATCTGATGGCCGGCAACGCGCCGCTCCCGGCCCCAGCTCCGGTCGCAAGGCAGGAGCAGGACGCGTCGCTCGACCTGATGGCCCCGTTCGAAGAGGAGCGGTCGGCTGCCCCTCCCCCGGCACCCGCGCCGACGCCACGGCCGGCGGCACCGGCGATCCAGACCCAGAGCGCCAATCCGGTTCAGACCGCCAACGGCCGCAACCAGACCCAATTGCTGGCGACGCTCCGCAACGCGATCGACGAGAACCGCATCGACATCTTCCTCCAGCCGATGGTGACGCTGCCGCAGCGCAAGGTCCGCTTCTACGAGGCCGTGACGCGCCTGCGCGACGAGCGTGACCAGCTGGTCGCGGCCGAGGAGTTCATCAGCATTGCGGAGGCCTCCGGCCTGATCGGGCGCATCGACAACATGGTGATGCTGCGCTGCGTGCAGGTGCTGCGACGCCTGATGGTACGCAACAAGGAGGTCGGCGTGTTCTGCAACGTCGCGGCTTCCACGCTCGGCAATTCCACGACCTTCGCGCAATACCTCGATTTCCTCGAGGCCAACCGGGCGCTGGCGCCCTCGCTGGTGCTGGAATTCAAGCAATCGACCTTCCGCAATCTCGGCCTGGCCGAGACCGAGAATCTCGCCGCGCTCGCCCAGCGTGGCTTCCGTTTCTCGATCGACCATGTCACCGATTTGCGGATCGAACCGCGCGAGCTCGCCGATCGCGGCGTGCGCTTCATCAAGGTGCCGGCCTCGCTCCTGCTCGACCCCAGGCAGGCTTCGACCTCGGACATCCACCCGTCCGACCTCTCCGACCTGCTCGGCCGCTTCGGCATCGATCTGATCGCCGAGCGGATCGAGGGCGAGCGCGCCGTGATCGACCTGCTCGATTATGACGTGCGGTTCGGCCAGGGGTTCCTGTTCGCGCCGCCCCGGCCATTGCGGCCGGAGGGGTCATCTGCTACCGCCGCGCCGAACCAGGCACAGGACACTCAGGGATCCAATGGCTCCGGCATACCCAGCTCGGGCGCGACATCGGCTGCGTCTGCGCCACAGCGCGTCACCGGCAACGCCGCACTCGCGCGCCGCATCTGATCGGCCGCACGCATCATGACCACGCTGCATTTCGCTGAAAGCCTGCGTGAACTCGTGGCGGGCGTGGACGTCGTGCTCAGCGACATCTGGGGCGTGGTCCATAACGGCCTCGAATCCTTCCCCGAAGCCTGCGACGCGCTGCACACCTATCGCAGCCGCGGCGGTACGGTCATCCTGATCACCAACGCGCCGCGCCCGGCCGACTCCGTGCAGCGTCAGTTGCGCAAGCTCGGCGTCGCCGACGAGACCTACGACGCGATCGTGTCTTCAGGCGATCTGACGCGGCTCTATGTCGCCGACCATCCCGGCCGCAAGATGTTCTGGCTCGGCCCCGAGCGCGACAACTCGATCTACCGCGGCCTCGATGCGGTGACCGCGCCGCTGGAGGAGGCGGATTACATCGTCTGCACCGGCCTCTATGACGACGAGACCGAGACGGCGGAAGACTATCGCGGCATGATGCTGAAGGCGCGCGAGCGCAAGCTGACGCTGGTTTGTGCCAACCCCGACATCGTGGTGGAACGCGGCGACCGCCTGATCTATTGCGCCGGCGCGATCGCGGAGCTCTATCGCGAGCTCGGCGGCGAGGTGATCTTCTACGGCAAGCCGCACCGGCCGATCTACGAGCGCGCGATGGCGCTCGCCGGCGAACGCCAGGGCCACCAGATCGACCGCAAAAAGGTGCTCGCGATCGGCGATTCCGTCCGGACCGACCTCACCGGCGCGCGCGAGTTCGGCATCGATTGCCTATTCGTGACCCGCGGCATCCATGCCGAGGAGTTCGAGGGTCTCGACCAGCTCGACCCGGCTTCGGTGCTGGAATTGTTCGGCCATCCGCCAAAGGCGCTGATGCGCGAACTGAAGTGGTAGCGAGTTGATCGTCATTCCGGCTTGATATCGGGCATCGATTCCAGAACGACGAACCAGACGCAGAAAGCCCGGGACAACCGCCCGGGCCTTCCGAATTCAACCGATGGCTTCGAGCGCGCCTTACGCGCTCGCCATGTCCGGGAAGACCGCCTCGATCTTGGTCTTCAGCGTCGCCGCGTTGAACGGCTTGACGATGTAGTTGTTCACGCCGGCCTTCTTGGCCGCGATCACGTTCTCGGTCTTTGATTCGGCCGTGATCATGATGAAGGGCGTGGTGGCGAGGTTCGGATCCGCGCGCACTTCGCGCAGCAGGTCGTAACCCGTCATCGGCTCCATGTTCCAGTCGGAAATCACGAGACCGTACTTCTTGCCACGCATCTTGTTCAGCGCTGCCGAACCGTCGCTTGCATCATCGATATTCTCGAAGCCAAGCTGCTTCAGGAGGTTCCTGATGATACGGATCATGGTGCTGTAGTCGTCAACCACCAGAACCGACATCGACAAATCAACCGCCATCTCGACTCCCCCAACGCAAACCCAGGAAATATTACGATCGGACCTGCCGGGCCGGAGCCCCGCGGTTCCACGCTCCAAGGACTAGCACCAAGGCGTTAAACAGCGCGTTAACTGGGAACGCCCCCGGTGGACTGAAATCACCTTCGATGCGGCCGCCCCCCTCCCGCTTGACTTCATCCGGCCCGTCGCGCCACGGTCCCGGCCGGTCCCGCCGGTTCGAGAATTCCCCTGATGGCTCCGCATTTTACCGTTATCCGCGACACCACGCCGGACTCCGCCATTGCAAGGGGGGCCGTGGTCGCCATGGGCAATTTCGACGGCGTTCATCTCGGCCATCGCGCCGTGATCGCCGCAGCCCTGGAAATGGGCAGGATCCATGGCCGCCCTGCGCTGGCATTGACCTTCGAGCCGCATCCGCGGCGGTTTTTCAGCCCCAACACCCCGCAATTCCGCCTGACGGACGAGCGTGCCAAGCTGCGGCTTCTGGCCGGCACCGGACTTGACGGCGCCGTGGTCATGACCTTCGACAAGTCCCGCGCCGGGACCAGCGCGCAAGACTTCATTCACCATGACCTGATCGGGCGCCTGGGCATCGGCGGAATCGCAGTCGGCTACGACTTCCACTTCGGCAAGGGTCGCGTCGGCTCGCCGAGCCTCCTGGTCAACGAGGCGCCCCGGCTCGGCATCGAGGTCGACGTGCAGCCGCATGTCGACATCGACGAGCGGCCGGTCTCGTCCAGCGCGGGCCGGATCGCGCTCGCAGAAGGCCAGATCGACGAGGCCACGGCCATGCTCGGCGCGCCCTGGTTCATCACCGGCGAGGTCATCCACGGCGAGAAGCGCGGCCGCGACCTCGGTTATCCCACCGCCAATATCCGCCTCGATGCCAATTGCGGCCTCAAGCACGGCATCTATGCGGTGCGGGTCGGCCGCGGCGCGGAGCGGCTGGACGGGGTGGCAAGCTTCGGCCGCCGCCCGACCTTCGATAACGGCGCGCCGCTGCTGGAAATCTTCCTGTTCGACTTCAAGGGCGATCTTTACGGACAGACGCTCGACTGCGCCTTTATCGGCTTCATCCGCGAGGAGCTGAAATTCGACGGCCTGGATGCCCTGATCCGCCAGATGGACGACGATTCCGCCCGCGCCCGCGCCATGCTCGCCGCCGCCCCGGACGCGTTTCCGCGGCTTGGCATCATCGATTGAGGCCGGAAACCGGCCCCCGAACCTTTTGCGCTTCCCTTAGCCCCCTGCTATGGAGAGCCCATGTTTGCGCGGCGCATCATAGGGATTAGCGGCCCGGCTTCCGCCTGAGCCTTCGGCTCGGCGCAAGACCGGGATGTTGTCGTTTCACCCGCGATTCCGCATCGCCATCCGTTCCCGCGCCCTTCCGAGCCAGTCAGCCTCATGTCCGACAAGCCACAAAAGTCCCAAAAATCCGAAGCCAAAGACTATTCGAAAACCCTGTTCCTGCCGCAGACCGAATTCCCGATGCGCGCCGGCCTGCCGCAGCGCGAGCCGGAGCTGCTGAAATACTGGAACGACATCGGCCTCTACGACAGACTGCGCCAGCAAGCCCAGGGCCGCGCCAAATTCGTGCTGCATGACGGCCCGCCCTACGCCAACGGCAACATCCATATCGGGCACGCGCTGAACAAGATCCTCAAGGACGTCGTGACCAAGAGCCAGCAGATGCTCGGCTTCGACTCCAACTATGTGCCTGGCTGGGACTGCCACGGCCTGCCGATCGAATGGAAGATCGAGGAAGAGAACTACCGCTCCAAGGGCAAGCAGAAGCCCGACTTCCGCGACTCCGCCGCGATGGTGGCGTTCCGCAAGGAATGCCGCGCCTATGCGACGCACTGGATCAACGTGCAGCGCGAGGAATTCAAGCGCCTCGGCATCATCGGCGACTGGGATCATCCCTATCAGACGATGAGCTATCCCGCCGAAGCGCAGATCGCCCGCGAGCTGATGAAGTTCGCCGCCAACGGTACGCTGTATCGCGGCTCCAAGCCGGTGATGTGGAGCGTGGTCGAGAAGACCGCGCTCGCCGAGGCCGAGGTCGAGTACGAGGACTACACCTCCGACATGGTGTGGGTGAAGTTCCCCGTCACGTCCCCGGCACATGGTGCGCTCGCCAATGCTTCGGTCGTGATCTGGACCACCACGCCCTGGACACTGCCCGGCAACCGCGCGATCTCGTTCTCACCGAAGATCGCCTACGGCCTCTACAAGGTGACGGATGCAGCCGCGGACAATTGGGCGAAGACCGGCGATCTCCTGATCCTGGCCGATGCGCTTGCCGCAGAGGTGTTCAAGCAGGCGCGCGTCACGGCCTATGAGAAGCTGCGCGACATTCCCGGCGATACGCTGGACGCCGTGGAGTGCGCTCATCCCTTGCGCGGCCTCGATGGCGGTTACGCGTTTATCGTGCCGCTGCTCGCCGGCGAGCATGTCACCGACGATACCGGCACCGGCTTCGTGCACACCGCGCCGAGCCACGGCCGCGAGGACTTCGACGTCTGGATGGCCAATACCCGCGAGCTCGATGAACGCGGCATCTCGACCGCGATCCCCTACACTGTCGACGAGAACGGCGCCTATACCGCGCAGGCCCCCGGCTTCACCGGCAAGCGCGTGCTCAACGACAAGGGCGAGAAGGGCGATGCCAATGAGGCCGTGATCAAGGCGTTGATCGAGGCCGGCAAGCTGCTCGCGCGCGGCCGCCTCAAGCACCAATATCCGCATTCCTGGCGCTCGAAGAAGCCGGTCATTTTCCGCAACACGCCGCAATGGTTCATCGCGATGGACAAGGACATCAGCGAAGATGGCCATGCCAAGAAGGGCGATACACTGCGGGCCCGCGCGCTGCATGCGATCTCGGTCACGCAATGGGTGCCGCCGTCGGGTGAGAACCGCATCAACGGCATGATCGCCAACCGTCCGGACTGGGTGATCTCGCGCCAGCGCGCCTGGGGCGTTCCGATCGCCGTGTTCGTGCGCGAGAAGAGCGACGGCTCGGCCGAAATCCTGCAGGACGAGATCGTCAATCAGCGCATCACCGAGGCCTTCATGGAGGAAGGCGCCGACGCCTGGTACATGGAAGGCGCCCGCGAGCGCTTCCTTGGATCGCGCGCGAGCGAAGACTGGAAGAAGATCGACGACATCTGCGACGTCTGGTTCGATTCCGGCTCGACGCATGCATTCGTGCTCGAGGATCGCCAGAACTTCCCGCAGCTCGGCAACATCGTCCGCAAGGTCGATGGCGGCGACGACACCGTGATGTATCTGGAAGGCAGCGACCAGCATCGGGGCTGGTTTCATTCCTCGCTGCTGGAGAGCGCCGGCACGCGCGGCCGCGCGCCCTATGACATCGTGCTCACCCACGGCTTCACGCTCGACGAGAACGGCCGCAAGATGTCGAAGTCGATCGGCAACACCGTCGAGCCACAGAAGGTGATCAAGGATTCGGGCGCGGATATCCTGCGCCTGTGGGTCTGCGCCACTGACTATGCCGACGACCAGCGCATCGGCCCGGAGATCCTGAAGAACACCATCGAGACCTATCGCAAGCTGCGCAACACCGTGCGCTGGATGCTGGGAACGCTGGATCACTACAAGCCCGCCGACGCAGTCGCACCCGCCGACATGCCTGAGCTCGAACGGCTGATGCTGCACGAGCTCGCGGTCCGTGCTGCCGTCGTCCGCAAGGCCTATCAGGAGTTCGACTACAAGACGGTGGTCGCAACCTTGTCCGCATTCCTGAACAGTGAGCTCTCCGCGTTCTATTTCGACATCCGCAAGGACACGCTGTATTGCGATCCGCCCTCCTCGCCGACGCGCAAGGCGGCGCTGACCACGATCGATCTGTTGTGCAGCTCGATCCTGAAATGGCTGGCGCCGATCCTCAGCTTCACCGCGGAGGAAGCCTGGCGCATGTACAGGCCCGGCGCCGAGCCCTCGGTGCACCTGACGCAGTTTCCCGACGACCTCGAAAGCCTGCGCGACGACAAGCTCGCCGCGAAGTGGGAAGCGATCCGCAACGTCCGCCGCGTCGTCACCGGTGCGCTGGAGCTCGAACGCGCCGCCAAGAACATCGGCTCGTCGCTGGAGGCCTCGCCGGTGATCTATGTCGCCGACCGCGACATGCTTGCGACGCTGTTCGACACCGACCTCGCCGAGATCTGCATCACCTCGAACTACGAGGTGCGCGAGGACGAGGCGCCGGCTTCCGCATTCCGTCTCGATGCCGTTCCCGGCATCGCTGTCGTGGTGGAGAAGGCGGTCGGCACCAAATGCGCCCGTTCCTGGAAGATTTCGCCGACGGTGGGTGAAGACCCCGAATACCCCGACGTCACCCCGCGCGACGCCAAGGCGCTGCGCGAATGGAAGGCGCTGGGGGTGAGTGTCTAACTTCGTGTCGTCCCGGCGGAGGCCGGGACCCATAACCACGACCGCCGATTGCAGCGAAGGCTGATGACCACGAGTCCCTCAAACAACTTCCGCCTCGGAGTATGGGTCCCGGCCTTCGCCGGGACGACGGCGGTGTTTGTAGTGGAGATAGAGATCTCGCCTGCATGACCCCGCTCCGCGCCGGCATCCTCGCGGCCCTGCTCACGCTGGTGGCCGATCAGGCTTCAAAGCTCTGGCTGCTGAATGTGTTCGACCTTGCCCGTCGCGGCGCGGTCGAGGTGACCCCGTTCTTCGACCTGGTGCTGGCCTGGAACATCGGCATCAGCTTCGGCTGGCTCCAGAACGACGGCCAGGCTGCGCAAATGGCGCTGATGGCCGTGAAGGTCCTCGCCGTGGTTGCGCTGGCGATCTGGATGGCCCGCTCGCACACCCTGCTGGCAACCATCGCGCTCGGCCTGATCATCGGCGGCGCCATCGGCAATGGGATCGATCGCCTCGCCTATGGCGCGGTGGTCGATTTCGCCCTGTTTCACGTCGAGATCGGCGGAAAGACCTATAATTGGTACGTGTTCAACCTCGCGGACGTGGCCATCGTTGCTGGCGTGGCGGCGCTATTGTATGATTCCTTCCTGGGGGTACCCGCCGCAAAAGCGCCCTGATCCCGGCCGATACGGACCGGCAGGCGGACCCTTGTTTTTGCGAGGGATTATGCCGCGCGAGAGCGGCAAACTGCCACAATTTGGAACAGGTACAGTGATGCGCAGCTCGAAGACCAGCAGTTCGATGGTTGGAGATCCCGGGCAAGGGTTCTGGCGGGCATTGAAATTGTCCGCTGTCGCACTCGGCATCGGTCTCGTCATGTCGGCTGGCGCCGCCCGCGCCGGTGACGACGGCGAGGACGATGACGATATGACCTTCGAAGAGAAGCTCATCGACAATCTGATGTCGGGCATCGGCGCCAAGAGCATGGAGAAGAAGGGTATTGAGTACCGTGAGCGGTCGCCGCTGGTGGTACCGCCCAAGCTCGACCTGCCGCCGCCCGCCGGCACCGAAGCCAAGAACGCGCCGAACTGGCCGAAGGACCCGGACGAAAAGCGCCGCAAGGAGGCCATCGCCCAGCGGAAAAAGGCCGTCAAGGCCACAGAGAACTGGCAGGCAGGCCGGACGTTGTCGCCCGCCGAGATGGAGGTCGGCAGGACAGCCGCACCCGAGCGCACGAGCAACGACCCCATCCAGCCGGGCACCAACGGCAACCCGTCGCTCAGCCCCGCCCAACTCGGTTTCACCGGCGGTCTGTGGGGCATGATGTCGAACAACAAGGGCGAGGCGAAGCAATTCACGACCGAGCCGCCGCGCCAGTCGCTGGTCGAGCCACCGCCGGGCTACCAGACGCCGTCGCCGAGCTACGCCTATGGCGCCGGAGAGGACAAGACGAGGCGGACCTATTTCGACATCATGTCCGGGAAGGACAAGGAACAATAACGCTCCTGTCACTTTGCGATATCCCGACAGACGCGGTCCCGCGCCGACGGCTCGTGCGCGCCGGACGCGGTCTTTAATTGCTTATCAGTAACTTGCGCCCGAGTTGAGTTCTCTGCTTCGTGACGCGAAGCGTTTGCCGCACGGTGTACCATGCCGTGCCTCCGAGCCGGACATCCGGGCTCGGCCTTTCATAAGGATCATGATGTCCTCTTACCGATCGGCTGCCCGCCTCCTTGCCGCGCTGCTTTCGACGAGTGTCCTCACGGCCGGCGCATCTCTTGCGCAGACCACGGTGACATCGGCTCCGCCCGCCAGCTTCACGCTTGGAAACGGCATGCAGGTCGTGGTGATTCCCGACCACCGCACGCCCGTCGTCACGGAAATGATCTGGTACAAGGTCGGCTCGGCGGACGAGACGCCGGGCAAGTCCGGGCTCGCGCACTTCCTCGAGCACCTGATGTTCAAGGGCACATCGAAGCATCCGGTCGGCGAATTCTCCCAGACCGTGCTCCGCGTCGGGGGCAACGAGAACGCCTCGACCTCGGTCGACTACACCAACTATTACCAGCGCGTGCCGAAAGAGCAGCTGCCGACCATGATGGAGTTCGAGGCCGACCGCATGACCGGCCTGATCCTCAAGGACGAGAACGTGCTGCCCGAGCGCGACGTGGTGCTCGAAGAATACAACATGCGCGTCGCCAACAATCCGGACGCGCGGCTGAACGAGCAGATCATGGCCGCGCTCTATCTCAACCATCCCTACGGCCGGCCGGTGATCGGCTGGCACCAGGAGATCGAGAAGCTCGATCGCGAGGATGCGCTCGCCTTCTACCGCCGCTTCTATGCGCCGAACAACGCGATCCTGGTGATCGCGGGCGACGTCGAGGCCGCCGACATCCGCCCGCTGGTGGAGCGCAATTTCGGCTCCATCCCGGCCCAACCCGCGATCCCGGCCCGCCGTGTCCGCCCGCAGGAGCCGGAGCCCGCGGCGCCGCGCACCGTGACCCTTGCGGATCCGCGCGTCGAGCAACCCGGCTTGCGGCGCTATTACCTGGTGCCCTCGGCGACCACGGCTGCGGCCGGCGAAAGCGCGGCCCTCGACGTGCTGGCGCAGCTAATGGGCAGCGGCAACAATTCCTATCTCTACCGTGCGCTCGTGGTCGACAAGCCGCTCGCGGTCTCCGCCAGCGCCAGTTATTCGAGCATCTCGCTCGACCCGACCCAGTTCGCGATCTCGGCTTCGCCCAAATCCGGCGTCAGCTTCGCCGAGATCGAGCAGGTGGTCGACGGCGTCATTGCCGACATCGCGCAGAATCCGATCCGTGCCGAGGATCTCGAGCGGGTCAAGACCCAGCTCATCGCCGAGGCGATCTACGCCCAGGACAACCAGGCGGTGCTGGCACGCTGGTATGGCGGCGCACTGACCACGGGCCTGTCGATCGAGGACATCCGGAGCTGGCCAGATCGCATCCGCGCGGTCACCGCCGAGCAGGTCCGCACCGTCGCGCAGAAATGGCTCGAGAAGAAGCGCTCAGTGACAGGCTATCTGATCAAGGACACCGCGACCACCAAACGCGAGGAGAAGCGTTCGTGACCTATCCCTTCCTTCGACGCGTTGCGTTCTCCTTTGCCACCGGCGCGGCACTCGCGCTCGCTACCGTCTCGCCGTCGCAGGCGGCTGCAAAGATCCAGCACTTGACGTCGCCGGGCGGCATCGAGGCCTGGTTCGTGCAGGATGCGACCGTACCGCTGATCGCCATGGAATATTCCTTTGCCGGCGGCTCGGCCCAGGATCCCAAGGACAAGTCGGGCGTCGCCAATCTGGTCGGCGATCTCCTCGACGAAGGCTCCGGCGATCTCGATTCCAAGACCTTCCATGAGCGGCTCGATCGCCGCGCCATCGAGCTCTCCTTCTCCGCCACCCGCGACACGTTCCGCGGCAGCCTGCGCATGCTGCGCGACAACAAGGACGAGGCCTTCGACCTGCTGCGGAGCGCGCTGACCTCGCCGCATTTCGAAACCGCCGATGTCGAACGCATTCGCTCGCAGGTAATCTCGGGCCTGCGCCGCGAGACCACCAACCCGACCTCGCTGGCGAGCCGCAAATTCCTGGAAGTCGCCTTCGGCGAACATCCCTACGGCCGGCAGTCCAACGGCAACCTCGACAGCGTTCCGACCATCACGATCGCCGACATGAAGGACTATGTCGGCCGCGTGCTCGCCAAGGACACGCTGAAGATCGCGGTGGTTGGCGACGTTGATCCCGATACGCTCGGCAAGCTGCTCGACCACACGTTTGGCAGCCTGCCCGCCAAGGCCAATCTCGTGCCGGTCCCCGACGTCGAGGCCGCCAAGCCGCCGCAACGCGCCTTCGTGACGCTCGACGTTCCCCAGACCGTGATCACCTTCGGCGGCCCCGGGGTGAAGCGCAGCGATCCGAACTTCATGGCGGCCTATGTCGTCAACCACATCCTCGGCGGCGGCGGGTTGTCCTCGCGGCTTTATCGCGAGGTGCGCGAGAAGCGCGGGCTGGCCTATTCGGTGTTCGAATCGCTGCTCTGGATGGAGCATTCGGCGGTCTTCATCGGCAATACCGGCACCCGCGCCGACCGCGCAGGCGACACCATCGACGCCATCGACAAGGAAGTGCGTCGGATCGCCGAGGAAGGCCCGACGCAGAAGGAGCTCGATGAGGCCAAGTCCTACCTCAAGGGCTCGCAGATGCTGGCGCTCGATACCTCCTCGAAGCTCGCGCAGGCGCTGCTGCAATATCAGCAGGACAAGCTGCCGATCGACTACATCGAGAAGCGCAACGCCGTCGTCGATGCGGTCACCATGGATGACGCCAAGGCGGCCGCAAAGCGCCTCTGGGGCCAGGGCCTCCTGACCGTCGTCGTCGGCCGCGCTCCGCAGGCGGCGGCGCAACCGGCAGCCGCACCGGTGACGAAGTCGAACTGACGTCTTTCGTACGCTTCTGAAATGGCCGGGCTCGCCCGGCCATTTGCATTCCGGGCGCCATTGCCGAACCTAGGCGTCCGGGATATGTCCGGGCATCACGAATGGTGCCACCATGCTGCGGATATCCCGCGATCTCGTCATCGACGAGGACGACATCGAGATCGGCTTTGTCCGCGCCTCCGGCCCCGGCGGGCAGAACGTCAACAAGGTCGCGACCTCGGCGCAATTGCGCTTCGACACCCGCAAACTGACGCTGCCGGAGGATGCCGCGTTGCGCCTGGCCCGGCTCGCAGGGCAGCGCATGACCAAGGACGGCGTCATCGTGATCCAGGCCCAACGCTTCCGCACCCAGGAGCGCAACCGCCAGGACGCCATCGACCGCCTTACGGAGATGCTCGGCGAAGCCATGATCCGGCCGAAGCCACGGCGCGCGACAAAGCCGACCTTTGGGTCCAAGCAGCGCCGGCTCGAGGGCAAGAAGCGCCGCAGCGACATCAAGTCGAAGCGCGGCGGGCATTTCGAGGATTGACCGATTGACGAAAAAACCTCCGGCCGCAATGCGACCGGAGGTTTGCCGTTTCGCTGGCTGCGTCAGTAGCGCTTGCCGGTCGCAGCACCGCCCGACACGGAATCGTCAGCCGTGCCCTTGTGCGTCGCGCTGCCGGTGGTGCCGACCGTGCCCTTCGTACCCTTGGTCGACTTCATGCCGACCTTCTCACCCGCGGCTCCCTGCTGTGCGCCGAGATCCTCTTCATCGCCGCTCGAGGCACCGCCCTGCATGGTCTTGCCCTGCGCGCTGCCACGCAACTTGGTGTCCGACGATACGCCTTGTGCGAGAACCGGTCCCACCAGCAGTGCGGAAAGAGCGCATGCGATTACAGAGGTCTTCACTACCTTCATCCATTTCTCCTGGATTTTGTTCGCGATGAGCGGTTGGTGTTTTCGCCGTTCGCCTGGACTGGACCATCCCATCGCGCAGAGAGCCGAACGGCGCAGTCGCCATGCAATCCGGATCGTGTGGTCATCGTTGAGGGATTTCGCGGCGGTTTCGCGGAATTGTGCTCCTCATATGCGGCGGTGCGGAACAAGTTGCGGACCGCGAACGCGACGCTCGGGCTCGCGGGGTCGTCAACGACGGCCCCCGCGACCGGCGCGATCGTCCAATGTCTTCAGTGCGATAGGCCCCCCTTTTCCCCAGGGCGCCACGCGCCTGTTGCTCACCACATGCTTTTGACGCAACACGGCCTAGAATAGCGTCCCGAATCTGAAATCGAACTCATGCCCGTCCGCCAATTGCCAGAACAGGTCGTCAACCGCATCGCCGCCGGCGAGGTGGTCGAGCGTCCCGCGAGCGTGGTCAAGGAACTGGTCGAGAACGCCATCGATGCCGGCGCCAGCCGCATCGACGTCTTTACCGATGGCGGCGGGCGCCGGCGTATCGGCATCACCGACGACGGCGGCGGCATGACCGCCAGGGACCTCGCACTGGCGGTCGAGCGTCACGCCACCTCCAAGCTCGACGACGAGGACCTGCTGCAGATCCGCACGCTTGGATTCCGCGGCGAGGCGCTGCCCTCGATCGGCTCCGTGGCGCGGCTCTCCATCACCACGCGGCATGCCAGCGAGCCGCATGCCTGGGCGCTCAATGTCGAGGGCGGCGAGAAGTCCGAGATCATGCCGGCCGCGCTCGCGCACGGCACGCGGGTCGAGGTCAATGACCTCTTCTACGCCACGCCGGCGCGGCTGAAGTTCTTGAAGACCGACCGGACCGAGGCGGAAGCGATCCGTGAGGTGGTGCGGCGCCTCGCGATGGCGCGGCCCGAAATCGCCTTCACGCTCGCGGGCGAAGAGCGCGCCCCGGTGACCTGGGCTGCCGCACTGCCCGGCGTCGCCGGTCGCCTCACGCGTCTCGGCGACATCCTGGGGGCAGAGTTCCGCAGCCATGCCATCGAGGTCCATGCCGAGCGCGAGGGCGTGGTGGTCGCCGGCTATGCCGCAGCGCCCGCGCTGACCAAAGCCAACGCGCTTGGGCAATATCTCTTCGTCAACGGCCGCCCGGTGCGCGACAAGCTGATCTTAGGGGCGGTACGCGGGGCCTATGCCGATTATCTGCCGCGCGATCGTCATCCGGTGCTGGCGCTGTTCGTCACGCTCGATCCGCGCGAGGTCGACGCCAACGTGCATCCGGCCAAGACCGAGGTGCGCTTCCGCAACGCCGGCCTCGTCCGCGCGCTGATCGTGCACGGATTGAAGGAAGGGCTTGCACGGGAGGGCCGGCGTACGGCCGCCAACAGCGGCGAGAGCGCGCTGTCGTCGTTCCGCCCCGCATTCACGCCGCGCCCGGCAAGCTGGGACTGGCGGGCGTCGCCATCCGCCCCGGTCGCGCCGATGCCGTCATTCGACGGTGCGGCTGCGCCCACCTTCGCCGAGCGCGCGCAGGCTGCGTTCGATGTCGGTGCGCCCAGTGCGGACGTGCGGATCGAAACGCAGCCCGCCGGCGATCTGGTCCACCGCCCGCTCGGCGCGGCGCGCACGCAAATCCACGAGACCTATATCGTCTCGCAGACCCGCGACGGCCTCATCATCGTCGACCAGCACGCCGCGCATGAACGCATCGTCTACGAGCGGCTGAAGGCTTCGCTGGCAGCCAACGGCGTGCAGCGGCAGATCCTGCTGATCCCCGAGATCGTCGAGATGGACGAGGCCACGGTGGAGCGCCTGCTGGAGCGCAGCGAGGAGCTGGGGTCGTTTGGTCTTGCGATCGAATCCTTCGGCCCCGGCGCGGTCGCGGTGCGCGAGACGCCGTCGCTGCTCGGTAAGACCAATGCGGGCGGGCTGTTGCGCGATCTTTCCGAGCATATGGCCGAGTGGGACGAGGCGCTGCCGCTGGAGCGCCGTCTGATGCACGTCGCCGCCACCATGGCCTGCCACGGCTCGGTGCGCGCCGGCCGAAGGCTCAGGCCGGAGGAGATGAACGCCCTGCTCCGCGAGATGGAGGACACCCCGAACTCCGGCCAGTGCAATCACGGCCGCCCGACCTATGTCGAGCTGAAGTTGAGCGACGTGGAGAAGCTGTTCGGACGGAGGTAATTCGAAATTACGGTCGCTTCAAAAACACGAATTCCGTGTCGTCATAAGGGCGCCGCTCCAATTCCTCGAAGCCTTCCGGCGTGACGAACTGCGCAGCCTTCGCCTCTTCCACGACGAGCAGCGCGCCCGGCGTCAGCCAGCCGCCGTCGCGCAGGCTCGCAAGCGCCTTCTCCGCAAACCCCTTGCCATAGGGCGGATCGAGGAACACCAGCGAGAACGGCTCGACCGGATGCGCAGGCCCGAGATCGGTCGCATCACGACGATAGACTTTTGTCACGCCACCCAAGCCCAGCGTCTCGACATTATTCCGCAGCAGGGCGCGCGCCTCCGCGCCGTTGTCGACGAACAGCACGAATTTCGCGCCGCGTGACGACGCCTCGATGCCGAGCGCACCGGTGCCGGCGAAGAGATCGAGCACGCGCGCATCCGCAATCGGATCGTCATAGGCGTGCACGAGGATGTTGAACACGGACTCGCGCAGGCGGTCCGCCGTGGGGCGGATGTCGCGCGAGGACGGTGAGGCCAGATTGCGCCCCTTCAATCGACCGCCGACGACGCGCAACGTCAGTCCTCCTTCGGCGCCAGATCGCGCTTGCCGTGATAGCCGCGCTTGGGACGGCGCGGCGGGCCGTAGCCGCTGGCCTCAGCCTCGTTGCGCTCGCGCGCTTCCTCGCTGCCGGTGCGTTGCACCAGGACGCGGCGGCCCTTGCGGTCGTTGATCACGCCGCGCTTGCTCGCGGGCTTCTTCTCGCGCGGCGCGTCGTCTCCCTCATGCGAGGCAGATTTCTGCGGCACGTCGAACTGCGCACCCGATTTCTCGATGATCTTTTCGCCGAGCTGGTCGCGCAGCACGCGGGACTTGATCTCCTCGACCTGGCCCTCGGGGACCTCGCCGAGCTGGAACGGGCCGTAGGAGACCCGGATCAGCCGGTTCACCTCGAGTCCAAGATGGGCGCAGACATTGCGCACTTCGCGGTTCTTGCCCTCGCGGATCGCGAAAACCAGCCAGACATTGGCGCCCTGGTCACGCTCCAGCGTGGCGTCGATCGGACCGTATTTGACGCCCTCGATCTCGATGCCGTTCTTCAGCTCGTCGAGCTGCGCCTGCGTGACGTCGCCATGGGCGCGGACACGGTAGCGGCGCAGCCAGCCGGTGTCCGGCAGCTCGAGCGTGCGCGCGAGCCCGCCATCATTGGTGAGCAGCAGCAGGCCCTCGGTGTTGAAGTCGAGCCGGCCGACGCTGATCAGCCGCGGCAGACCTTCGGGCAAATTGTCGAACACGGTCGGACGCCCCTCGGGATCGTCATGGGTCGTCATCAGGCCGCGCGGCTTGTGATAGAGGAACAGCCGCGTGCGCTCGCGCTCCGGCAACGGCTTGCCGTCGACGGTGACGACATCGTTCGAGGTGATGTCGAGCGCCGGCGAGTTGATGACACGGCCGTTGACGCTGACGCGGCCCTGCGTGACCATCTCCTCGGCATCGCGGCGCGAGGCAAGGCCCGCACGCGACAGCACCTTGGCGATACGCTCGCCAGCTTTCTTCGGCTTGACCTCTTCCTCGCGGCGCGGCCGCCGCTCGGAATCACGATCACGGTCGCGATAGGCGCCGCGACCGCCGAAGGCGGGACGTTTCTCGAAGATCCTGCTCTCGTCCTCGTTTTCGCGGCGTGGACGATCGCCGGTGCGAGCTTCGCTGCGGGGATGCTCGTGCCAGTCGGAGCGGCCCTCGGAGCGCTCGCGCGGACGATCGAATTTCGGGCGATCGCCGCCGCGATCGAACCTGGGACGATCATCGCGGGGGCGATCGAATTTGGGCCGCTCGCGGAATGGACGGTCACCCGATGGACGATCGTCGCGCGAACGCGAAAAGCGCGGACGGTCGTCGCCGCCGCCTTGCCGATCGTCGCGCTTCTGCCAAGGCTTGTCCTGACCGCGGTCGCTGCCGCCAAACTCCTTGCGCGGACCCTTGCTGAAGTCCTTGCGCGGCGGCCGGTCGCCGCGTGGGGCCGCATCGCGCTTCTGCCAGGGTTTCGAATCGCTGCGCTCGCTGCGATTGCGGTCCGGTGCGCCGCGCGAAAACTTCCGCTCGCCGTCGAACTTGCGTTCCGGACGGTCGCCACGCGGCGCGTAAGGTCGCTTGTCGCCAAACTTCGTGTCACCGGTTCGGCCGGCCGGACGGGAATCGTCGCGATCCCTGCGCGGCGGACGGTCATCACGCCCATAGGACGGGCGATCACCGCGCGGCTTGAACGACCGCTTCTCGCCATCGCGCGAGGGGCGATCAGAAAATGGGCGGTCGCCCCGGGGCTTGAACGGGCGCTTCTCGCCGTCGCGCGACGGACGATCCGAAAACGGACGGTCTTCACGCGGCTTGAAGGGCCGATCGCCACGCGGCTTGAAGCTGCGCTCGCCACGATCTTCGCCGCGCGGCCGGTCTTCCCGATTGAACTTCGGACGGTCGCTGAAGTCGCGGCGCGGGGCATCGCCCTCCTCGCGGCGGCGGACCGGCCGGCTGTCGCGGTCGCCGCGGGGCGGGCGGCTGTCGCCCTTGCCCTCGAAGCCGCGCTTGGCGAACTTCTTCTCGGGGCCCCGCGCCTTGCCGGAACGGCCGCCCTTGGCCGGGCCGCGATCACGACGGCCGCGGGAATCGTTGTCTTTGTCGCTGTCGCGAGGCATGAATAATCTCACTCAGGGGGTGGCCAGAAAGCATTGTGCGCGCTCGTCTCGAGCCGCATGCTCAGGCAAAATCGTAAGCACTTCTGCTGAAGGCGCAGCTACTAGCAGGTTTCTGGCGATGATACGAGGCTTGAAAGCCCCCTCTTTCATGGATTTGGCGCTCAAAACGGCCGAAAACGCCGGAAAGGCGGGCGAAGTTCCGATCGGATGCGTCGTGGTCCGCAATTACGAGGTCATCGCCACCGCGGCGAACCGGACGCTGACCGACTACGACCCCACGGCGCATGCCGAGATCGTTGCGCTGCGCGAGGCGGCCAAAAAGATCGGCAGCGAGCGCCTGGTCGACTGCGACCTCTACGTGACGCTGGAGCCCTGCACCATGTGTGCGGGCGCGATCTCGTTTGCAAGGGTGAGGCGCCTGTATTACGGCGCCGCCGACCCCAAGGGCGGCGCGGTTGAATCAGGCGTGCGGTTCTTCACCTCGCCGACCTGCCATCACGTCCCCGATGTCTATTCCGGGGTCGGCGAAAGCGAAGCGGCGCGGCTGCTCAAGGACTTCTTTCGGGAGCGGCGCTAAGGCGCGGCAAAGAACTCGCGCAGCGCCTTTGCGGTGACGTCGGGGTTCTCCTCGGTGAGGAAGTGCCCGGAGTCCACGGGCTGGCCTTCCACGTTGGTCGCCCATTGCTTCCAGATGTCGAGCGGGGTGGCGGCGGCTTGCGCCACGCCGGCATTGCCCCACAGCGCCAGCATGGGAATGGTGATCTTCTTGCCGGCCTCGAAATCGGCCTTGTCGAGATCGTAGTCGAAATAGGCGCCGGCGCGATAATCCTCGCACATCGCGTGGACGCGGGCGGGATCGCGGAACGGCGCGATGTAGTGTTCGAGCGCGCGCGCGTCGATGGCCTCCAGCGTCTTCGACCTGGTCTGGCTTGCCATCTTGAAGCGCAGGAAGAACTCGCCATTGCTCGCAATCAGCGTCTCCGGCAACGGCGCGGGCTGCGCCAGAAAAGTCCAGTGATAGATCTTCAGCGCGTAGGCGCGGTTCATCCGCTCCCAGTAATTATAGGTCGGCAGGATATCGAGCACCGCAAGCTTCGACAGCCGGCCGGGATGATCGAGCGCAAGGCGATAGGAGACGCGGCCGCCGCGATCGTGGCCGGCGAGTGCGAAGTGCACGTGGCCGAGGCGCTCCATCGCCTCGACCATGGCCTTGGCCATCGCGCGCTTGCTGTAGGGCATGTGCAGCGCATCGCTCTCGGGCATGTCGGACCAGCCATAGCCGGGTAGATCGGCGATGATCAGCGTGAACTGGTCGGCCAGCTGCGGCGCGACGCGGTGCCACATCACGTGGGTCTCGGAGAAGCCGTGCAGCAGCAACAGCGGCGGTCCCTTGCCGCCGACGCGGGCGAAGATGCGGCCGAGGGAGGTGTTGATCCATTCGGAGGCGAAGCCGGGATAGAGGTCGGCGAGATCGGACATCTTCTGCATCCTTATCTGTCAGCGTGGGCTGTTCGGTCTTGAGAATGCCCCAAAACAAAAAAGTCGAAAAACAACCCCATGCACAGTAGCTAAGTCCAACAGCCGCCTACACAATTTCGGAGTGCCGACGGCGCGGGCGGAAATTGCGCGCGCGTGCGAAAAAAGCCTGTCAGCCCTTGGACTTCTCGGCGTCCACCGCCTGCCAGCCGATGTCGCGGCGGCAGAAGCCTTCCGGCCAGTTGATGCGGTCGACGGCTTGATAGGCGCGGGCCTGCGCTTCCGTCACGGTCTTGCCGAGCGCGCAGACATTGAGCACGCGGCCGCCATTGGCGAGGATGGCGCCGTCCTTCTCGACCGTGCCGGCGTGGAAGATCTCGGCGGTCTCGACCTTGGCGGCGTCGTCGAGCCCCTCGATCCGCGTGCCTTTCTGATAGTCGCCGGGATAGCCCTTCGCCGCCATCACCACCGTGAGCGCGGCCTCCGGATGCCAGCGGAGGTCAAAGTTCTTCAGCTGCCCGTCGCAGGCGGCGAGGAAGGCCGGCACGATGTCCGACATCATCCTGAGCATCAGCACCTGGCACTCGGGATCGCCGAAGCGCACGTTGAACTCGAACAGTTTTGGCCCTTGCGTCGTCAGCATGATGCCGGCGTAGAGGATGCCGCGAAACGGCGTGCCGCGCTGCTTCATGCCTGATACCGTCGGCAGGATGATCTTGGCCATGATCGCGTCATGGATCGCCGGCGTGACCAGCGGCGTCGGCGAATAGGCGCCCATGCCGCCGGTGTTCGGACCGACGTCGTGGTCGAACACGCGCTTGTGGTCCTGCGCGGACGCCAGCGGAATGGCGGTCTCGCCGTCGCACAGCGCGAAGAAGCTGATCTCGCGGCCCGGCAGAAACTCCTCGATCACGACCTCGGCGCCGGCCTCGCCAAAGCCGCCCTCGAACATCATGGCGATGGCGTCCTCCGCCTCGCGCACCGACTTGGCGACGACGACGCCCTTGCCGGCGGCCAGACCGTCGGCCTTGACCACGATCGGCGCGCCCTGGCTCTGGACGTAGGCACGCGCATCGGCGGCGTTAGTGAATCGCTTGTAGGCGCCGGTCGGAATGCCGAACTCGGTGCACAGCGCCTTGGTGAAGCCCTTCGAGCTTTCGAGCTGGGCGGGGATCCTGTCCGGCCCGAACGCCTTGATGCCGGCGGCGGTGAGGTCATCGACGATCCCGGCCGCCAGCGGCGTCTCCGGGCCGACCACCACGAGCTCGACCGCATTCGCCTTGCAGAAGTCGATCACGGCGGCATGGTCGGCAACATCGAGCGCCACGCATTCCGCCTCGCGCGCGATCCCGGCATTGCCCGGCGCGCACCAGAATTTGGTCACCAGGGGAGAGGCCGCGATCTTCCACGCCAGCGCATGTTCGCGGCCGCCGGAACCGAGCAGGAGAATGTGCATAAGAGGCTCAGAAATGAGGGTTTTGCTGGGGGCGGAGGTCGCATGAATCGGGGTGGGGCTCAAGGGGGAAAGGGCCCGAACTCCCCGTGATTCCGGGGCGCGGCGAAGCGCTGTCTTCTCTTCTCCCCTTGAGGCAGAATTCAGCTGAGCGGTCCGAAAATTCCCTCGCGCTTATAAGGAGGCGGGCCGGGCGGCTGTTCCACCGTGTGTCCCTCTTTGATAAACCCCAGAGCGCACTCTGGAAGTCCAAACGGTTCTGATCTATTTAGGGACAGCAATGCCAGTCGATCAAGCTCAGCACCTCGCGCAGCGCGCCGCCGAGAAAACTGAAGCGGCCACCGCGATCAAGGCTGTACTTGCCAAGGTCGCGGATAACCCCGATGGCTGGCAGCGCCTGCATCTTGCACAGGCAATCAGTTGGCTTTGGCGAGGCGCCTACCGGCTTGCCAAGGTCAACGCTGCATTGGCGCTCACGCCTGCGAATGAGCACGTGCTGGTGACTGATCCGGCAACAGATAGCTACACGCCAGATGCACTGCGGCAGGCTCTTTCCGCGGTCGAGGCGGAGCCCGTGAGGGCCTTCGTTGCGTTCGGCGAGATCAAGTACACCGGCTAGGCCGACGACCCGGCTCGATTTTCAATCGGCTCAATCGCGGCGAAATGTCAGCGGCAGATGCCAACGTTGCCTTCCGGCAAGCTTTTACCGACGTCGTGACGGCCGAGAAGACGCGCGACGCGGTAAAAAGGCAATGTTTCGAATCCCATCATTGGATTTCGAAGAAGATGACATTTGAAAAGAAGCTAGCCGGTTTGCGGGACGGATACAAAACTGTTCACCTGTCAGCTACCGGGCGGTGGTTTTGAAGAACGATCCAACCAAGAATAGCGCGATGTCCGAATTGACGGAACAGGCCCAAGGTGACGCCACTGCTGGCACCATCAATGTGACCCTGCATCCGGACGGCGTCGCAGCACCTGCTCATCGGGCAGCCGTGATTTGCCGAGAGGTCATTGATCTCTATTTCGAAGCGCTGTCCAAAACTGATCTTTCTCAACCACCTCCTGCTCCGGGCGATGAATTCTTCCGATTTGACATCAAAGGGCCGGAGCTATCTGCCGAAGAACGACGTGGGGTTCATGAGCGCTGGGTTTTGATTAAGGCGTTCCAAGATCTGATGCGCGGCGTCAGGGGATCGCTAGAGGAGGCATATTTCTTCATCGCGCTGTTGAGAGAGGGAAAAATTCGAGCTCCGACAAGCGCGACGCTGGGTGAGATTCTCGCTCCCTATCGGGCCAAAGCGGAGGCAATGAACTTTCCGAACCTGATGGAGCAAGTAAATCGCGGGCTCGAAAAGCCGGTACCGTTTGCGGAGGCCTACGGCTCACTACAATCCGCGCGAAATTGTTTGGAGCATCGCGATGGGGTCGTCGGACGCCGGGACGTTGACGCGACCGGCGTTCTCAAGATCAGCGTCCCCAGAGCAAAGATTTTCGTCGAGCAAAACGGCGCAGAGATTGAGGTCTGTAAGAACTTTTATGCGGAGAAAGATACGGTAATTCAGATGCGGATGGAGACTCGCGATCTTGTTTTTCGATTGGGCGAGCCTCTGAAGATTTCCGCAAAGGATTTCGATGACATCGCGTTTGCGTGCGCGAACTTCGGTACAATGCTCGCTCAGCAACTTCCTAAGGTGCCGTCCCTAGGCTGAGTCGCAGGAGAGCCCGTAGAATGGGTTGAGCCCTTGCGAAACCCATCGCACTTGTTTCGTGGTAACGTCCCGTCCTCGTACCGCCGCAACTTCGTTCCGGGTGGGTGTTTCTTCTTTACCGTCAACCTGACGCGCGGAAGCTAGCGTTGCTGACGGATCACATCGGGTTGTTGCGCACGGCGTTTCGTGAAACGCACCGACGCCATCCATTCACGATCGATGCCATCGTGGTGCTGCCCGATCACCTTCACACGGTGTGGACGTTGCCAGAAGGTGATGCCGATTTTTGCAATGCGCTGGCAGTTGATCAAATCCACCTTTTCGCGCGGTCTGGCGCGCAACGAGAGGATATGCCCAAGCCGCGCGGCTAGAGGTGAACGGGGCATCTGGCAACGCAGATATTGGGAGCATACCATTCGCGACGAAGCCGATGTCGCGCGGCATGTAGACTATGTTCATATCAATCCGGTCAAGCACGGGCTCGTCGACAGAGTCCATGACTGGGCGCCCTCCTCGTTTCATCGCCGCATAAAGCTCGGCAATTACCCGGCCGATTGGGCCGGCGATCAGTCGGATGACGGCCGCGATTTCGGAGAACGGGGATAGAGAAGCGATGGGTTTCGCAAGGGCTCAACCCATCCTACGAGCTGAAGACGTCAGCTAGGAAGCCAGGAGCGGGCGCTTCCGGAACCATCATCGCTCGATCATCCCGCAGGTCCCGCTCGCCGAGTCGCCCAACGGGCGTGAATAGTATGATGTATGCAAGATCCTGCTTGCGCGGCGAGACGGCGGCAGTGTCTCCGCAAATGTCCGTGCTTGATCTCGACCAATGGCTCTGTTTGGATAGTTGCGTTTCGCGCAACTCGTATTCGGATAATCATAGTGAATGAAAGAGATGGATACCGACGTTCAATGGATGCTCTTTCACAAGAGAAAGCATCGTGACCCTCTACCGTACCGGCATCGGGAATCGGCTTTTGGCGGCTCTGCCGCCGGCGGATCTCGGCTTGCTCACGCCCCACTTCCGGAAGGTCTCCTTTGGGCCAGATGCCGTTTTGGTGCGCTCGGGCGATGAGATGGACCCGGTCTACTTTCCCCATAGCGGCGCAATCGCCTTCATGCTCGATATGCCGGACGGGCAAACGGTCGCAACCACCTTGATGGGACGGGAAGGCGCTTTGGCCTCTTTTTCCGTACTCGGCCCATCGCTTTCATCCGTGACCGCGATTGCACGCATGGCGGGCACAGCATCATTGATTTCCGCCGCCAAATTTCGGGATGCCTATGCGCAAAGCGCGGCCATCAGGAATGTCGTTCAGCTCCACGCCCGCGCGGTGTTATTGCAACTCCAGCACGTAGCCGCTTGCAACGCGCTGCACCGGGTGGATGGCCGCATGGCGCGGTGGCTTCTGCAGCTTCACGACCGCGTTCCCGATGACCTCCTCCCGGTGACGCAGGAGGCGCTTGCGCAATTGCTTGGGGTGCGGCGGACGACAGTGACTCTGACGATGAGCAAGCTACGCGAGGCCGGAGCCGTCCCCTCCGACCGGCGCGGATTTGTTGAGATCGATCGGGCGCGGCTCGAGAGGGTCGCATGCGACTGCTATGCGCTTATGCAGCGCAAGATCGATCGGATGTATTGCCAGGAATTGTCGGCGCCCCAACCTACCCGTGCGCCGTTCCGGGAAAGCGCCATCGTCTCGTCCGGCGGAGCGAGGGGTGAATCCAGAGCCGTTTCGCGGGCGGAGAAGTAGAGACTATGCGATGACCGCCTTCGGTCAGAAGCTGCCATTAGGTAGCAGTCGGCGCAGATCCGCAACGGGTCACAAGCCGTCGATCACGCCCGTGGTGGGAGACTTCCGCTTTGCGTTAGTAAGCCGACGTTTATGAGCACACGTCCTAGCTCTGCTTCCCCGCGATGATCTCCTGCAATGTCGCAACATGCCGCGCGAAAGCGACGCGGCCGGCGGCGGTGGCGGTGACGGTCGTCTGCGGCTTCTTGCCGACGAAGGCTTTTTCCACCGAAACGTAGCCCTCCTTGGCCAGCGTCTCGATATGCGCGCCGAGATTGCCGTCGGTGGCGCCGGTGAGCTTCTTCAGCCGCGCGAATTCGGGGCGAGGCGAGTCATCTCATGGCTTGACATCGTAGGAATGAATGTCGCTCGCCATATCATTTGACTGTGAAGTTCTCCTTCACACCCTGTGAGTTTTATCTTGGATAGCCCCTATCGAGCATGCGTCCTATCTCTCCTCAGCAATTTCAAAGCTCTCACAGGAGACACTGAGATGAACGACATCCCCGCAAAGCGCGATGAACTCCACCAGAAAGAAGTTTATTCGCCGCCTTCTCGACGGCTTTCTGAGCAGAACGCGGGCGGATTACATCGTCGAGCGTTTCTAGCTGCAAGTGCAGGCGCCACGGTTCTGCTTGGGGGCCCGAGTTCTGCGCAGGTCCAATCCCCGGTTGCCTCTGCTCCAACGGGTTCGGGCACAATGCCAAGCAATGTCAGAGTGGAACGCGTGGACGGCTCAATTCTGCTGATCGGCATTCGGCAGGAGACCGACCGTGTCGACCTATCAAGCGTCATTGGCTTGGGTCGCCTGATGTATATGCTCGACCACGATGACGCGCTGCGCGTCGCAGTCCTCTACTCCCAAGGCTCCGACTTCGTGGGCGGTGTGCTCGATCCTGACAGTTGGGCGCCAGTCTTGCGCACGGGCAAGTTCCCGGAAATGTCTGAGTTCATCAATCCCGTCGGCACGATACCTCCTCGCAGGCAGAAGCCACTCGTCGTCGCCGTCCAGGGCAAATGCCAGGGTGCAGGCCATGAGCTTTTCCTGGCGGCAGATGTCCGCGTTGCAGCGAGCGATACCGTGTTCGCCCAACCAGAGGTCACCCGCGGACACTTCCCTGCTGGGGGTGCACCGATCACGTTCGTCCGGGAAGCGGGTTGGGCAAATGCGATGCGCTACATGCTGACAGGCGACGAATGGAGCGCCGATGAGGCCTACCGAATGGGATTGGTTCAATACGTGACGCCGCCCGGAAAGCAACTTGATCGGGCGATCGCAGTCGCTCGCAGGATATCGGCCGCGGCTCCGCTTGGAATTCGAGCGACAATCGCGTCGGCCCATCGCGCGCTGAGCGAAGGTCAGGAAGCCGCGTACGCGGCGCTGTTTCCTGAACTGGCTCGATTGGCTCAGAGCGACGACCACCAGGAATATTTCCGGGCGCTTGGGGAAAAGCGTGCTCCCGCCTTCCGCGGGCGCTGACCGCCACACCGGGGCGGCCCAGTGAGTGCAGGCGTCAACGACGCCGAGACTTGGCGTGATGGTCAATGAAAGCTCGCAGTTTCGGCAAGATTTGGCGCTTGCTCGGATAATAGAGAAAAAGGCCGGGCGTTGTCGTGCCAAAGCGCGTCAACACCGCCTGCAATCGGCCCTCCGAGATATGAGCCTTAACAGGTGGGCCAGGCACCTGCGCAAGTCCCAGACCCTCCACTGCCGCTTCGATCAGCGTCGGATAATCGTGCGCGACAAGCGGACCCGAGACGACTGCCTCGATCGTTCTGTTGCCGTCGAGAAACGACCACGGCACGACTGATCCGTTCGGCCGGCGCAGACGCAGGCAGGCATGGCCACGCAGGTCGTCGATAAGCTTCGGTCGTGTCCGTGCGCGCAGATAATCGGGACTCCCGACAACGACGAACGGGAAGGGCTGGGAAAGCCTGACCACAATCATGTCGGCGTCGATGAACTGACCCATCCGGATGCCGGCGTCAAATCCTCCGGCGGCGAGATCTACTCGCTCCTCGCTGGCAGCGATCTCCACTTCGATCTCGGGATAAGCCTTGCAGAACGAGAGGATGACCGGCTGCAGGATCAGCGGAACGACCGCTCTGGGAACGGCGAGCCGCAAAAGCCCGACGGGACGTTGCCCGAGTTCGCGCACGGCAGCTCCGGCCGCGATGAGCTCTTCAAAGGCTGGTCTGGCGCGGGACAGGAATTGCTCGCCAGCTTGAGTGAGGCCGACACTGCGCGTTGTGCGAACGAACAGGGCAACGCCCATGCGCGCCTCGAGCGCGCGCACCGCCTGGCTCATCGCCGATGGGGTGATGCCCAGCTCTGCGGCCGCCTTTCGAAAGCTGCGGTGCCGGGCAACGCTGAGGAATGCCTCCACACCATCGATCGTGCCCTGCTTCATTGTGAAGTTCTGCTTCATGGCTTGTCCACTTTATAGCGGATAGTGGACCGACGAAAGCTTTCTTAAGTTCAGTTGCAGAGCGAGACGCCACGCCGGCGGGTGACTTGGTTGCCTATCGCGCCAGAGTCGGAGCCTGAAAACGATGACGCAAGTCCGGAACGCCGCCCTCACCTTCATCCTCATAGGAGCCCTTGCCATGACTGAAGCATCCATTGCCCAAACACAAAACCTATCGCCCGTAACAACTGGGGTGATGGTTATCCTGACGGCCAAGAGCAACGTCACACGCGAACAGGTCATGGCTGTAATGCCGGCCGAAGTCCGACAGACCGTGCAGCTCTACGTCGGCGGGAAAATCCGGGAATGGTTCTCGCGTGCCGATGGCCGCGGTGCTGTCTTCTTGCTCGACACCAGGGATGTGGCGGAAGCGCACGCGATCATGGATGATCTGCCGCTGGCCCGGCAAGGCCTCGTCGATCACGAGTACATCGCGGTCGGTCCGTTGCTGCCCCTTCGGTTGCTTCTGGCCAGCCCGGAACGCCCGCAATAGCGAGGAGGCAGAGAAATGCCCGCCATCAACCTGCCATTTGTTCTGAGCGTCGTCGGCGCCTTCCTGACAAGTTCAGCGATCGGTTACATCTATGTCTGGCCATGGCTGCGTAGCCTGCCGCGATTTGAGGCTTTGCGATTGATTGCGGCCTTTCATGCCTTCAGATTCTTTGGGATGAATTTCCTGGTGACTGGATTTGTGTCGCCGGAATTGAATCCGGATTTCGCCCGTCAGGTCGGATGGGGCGATTTCATCGCCGCGGCCTTGGCCCTTGGCTCGATGGCGGCACTCTCCCGGCGCTGGTCGATCGCCATTCCAGCTGTTTGGGTCTTCAATGTCTGGGGCACGATCGACCTCCTGAACGCATACTACATGGGAGTGACACAACTCAGAGATCCCGGTCTGATGGGCGCAGGGATTTACGTGCCCGCACTTTACGTCCCCTTGCTACTTGTCAGTCACGTTCTGATCTTTCTGCTTCTGTTTAAGGTCGGACCAGCGGAAGAATACTCGTCGACTCCGGCGCCGGCTCGCAACTAAGTCTCTTCGCATCCCGTACAACCCGGTGACGTATGCGCAGCATAGCGATGTGGGCCTGGTGGCAAGCGAACAACGAGCGCGCCAGCTTCGGAAGATCAGACCTATTGGAAGATCAGACCTGCTTCCCCGCAATGATCTCCTGCAACGTCGCGACATGCCGCGCGAACGCGCCGCGGCCTGCCGCGGTGGCGATGACCGTGGTCTGCGGCTTCTTGCCGACGAAGGCTTTTTCCACCGATACGTAGCCCGCCTTGGCCAGCGTCTCGATATGCGCGCCGAGATTGCCGTCGGTCGCGCCGGTGAGCTTCTTCAGCCGGGAAAACTCCAATCCTGTCGCGGCCGGCAGCGCGTTCAGTGCCGCCATGATCTTCAGCCGCAACGGCTGGTGGATGATGTCGTCGAGCTCGGCCATCAGATCCGCCGCATCCAGAGGCCGCCGAGGATCAGGCCTCCGCCATTGACGAAGGCCATCCAGAGCGGGAACGCCTCGCCGATGTAGAAGTAGCCGATCAGCGTCAGCGCGGAGATGCCGACACCGATCGCCATGAAGGCATAGCCGAACCAGAGACCGGCCAGCGTATAGAACAGCATGAAGTAGAGCGGCCAGAACGTGCCGAGCTGGCGCGGGCCGAAGTGACCGATCACGTTGGTGCACAGATAACCGAAGGCGAAGAACAGCACGAACACCAGAAGCAGTCTGACGTTGAAAGCGGCGCCATGGGAGTGATGCGGCGGATTGAAAATGCGCAGCGCCACCAGACCGCCGGCGCCCAAAGTGTCCGCGGCGACCCAGGCGTAGACCGCATAGACCGGCCAAAGCCAGGTCACGAGATTGGCCGCGAACACCAAGAGGCCCCACCAGACGGCAGCAAAGCTCGCCAGCTCATAGAGCTGCGATTGCTTCACGCGCTGGACGATGTCGTCGATATCGGCCAGCGCCGCGGACGCTTCCTTGCTGTCGATCATGACTGCCTTGCCCCGCGCGTCGCCACATCGTCGGCGATGACCGAAATCGCCTTCGGGTTGGTGACGATGCCCATATGGTTGATGCCGTCGATGATCTTGACATCGACCGACGGTTTGATGGCCTGCACGACTTCCGCATATTTGTCCGAGATCATCATCTCGTCCTCGGCGCCGCCGAAGATCGTGACCGGACGTGTCGTCGCCGGAAGATCGATGCGATAGCCGCGCGTCGCGAAATTGCGCGTCAGGCGATCGGAATAGGTGGAGACGAGGTACTTTGCCGAAGTCGCGGGCACGGCGAGCGCGAGCACCGGAAGCTGCGAACAGCAGTCGATGCCGAGCTTGCGCAGCGTGGCGAGCGCGAAGAAGCGCGGCAGGTCGACATTGGCCCAGCCGCCGGCATGCGGCTTATTGGTCGGGGCGTCATAGCCGAGATAGGGCGCGAGCAGCACGGTGCGCACGAACATGTCCTGCATGATCGGCGTCGCGGCGATGCGCAGCGAGAAGCCGGCGCCGGCGGAATGGCCGATCAAGGTGAGCGGCAGCTCCGGCGCGGCCTTGCGCACCTCGGCGACGAAATCGACGAGGTCGTCTTCGAGCTGGCCGACATAGCCGATGTCGCCGCGCGTGCCGGAGCCGCCATGGCCGCGGATGTCGAGCGCCCAGGTCTCCACTCCGCGCGAGGCGATGGCATGGGTCAGGGCATGATTGACGGTGCCGCTGGAGCCGGACGAGCCATGGATGAAGATCGCGCCGCGGCCGGTCGCGGGGCCGTTGGCAGCGTAGTGGCGGAAACCGATCCAGGTGCCGTCGCGGGCCTGGAAGCGCTCTAGGGGCGGGAGGGTGGACCAATCGATGCCCTTGGAGGAGTCGGAGACCGATCGCATCTCGGGCGGCCGCGTCAGCGGGGTTGCGATCATCGCGGCCAGGATCAGCGCCACGGCGCCGACCGCACAGAGGGCCCATTTCATTCCGTTCAACACGCCGCGCAGCAATCGAACTGCCATGATCCACTCCCCTCAAACCGATCAACTATAGAGAACTCTATATGACAGAGTACTCTCTTGGTCAATCCCCGGATTGGCGCGGCGCCGCAAAAATCCTTAACGTCGGGTCTGATCCCCAAATGCCGAATCGTTTGCCGATGCCTTCAGCGGAACCCCTGCTCAACACACCCGAATTCACCGTTTCCGAGCTCTCGCAGTCCCTGAAACGGACGGTTGAGGACACCTACGGCCATGTCCGGGTCCGCGGCGAGATCTCCGGCTTCCGCGGCGCGCATTCCTCCGGCCATTGCTATTTCGCGCTCAAGGACGAGAGCGCCAAGATCGAGGCGGTGATCTGGAAGGGCGTGCACGGCCGCATGCGCTTCAAGCCCCAGGAGGGGCTCGAGGTCATCGCCACCGGCAAGCTCACGACCTATCCGGGCTCCTCGAAATACCAGATCGTGATCGAGGCGCTGGAGCCGGCCGGCATCGGCGCGCTGATGGCGCTGATGGAGGAGCGCAAGCGGAAGCTCGCCGCCGAAGGCCTGTTCGACGAGGCGCGCAAACAGCTTCTGCCGTGGCTGCCGGAGGTGATCGGCGTGGTGACGTCGCCGACCGGCGCCGTGATCCGCGACATCCTGCATCGGCTGGAGGACCGCTTTCCCCGCCACGTGCTGGTGTGGCCGGTGAAAGTTCAGGGCGAAGGCTCGGCCGAGCAGGTCGCGGCCGCGATCCGCGGCTTCAATGCGCTGCCGGAGGGCGACAAGATTCCGCGCCCGGACGTGCTGATCGTCGCGCGCGGCGGCGGCTCACTGGAGGATCTGTGGTCGTTCAACGAAGAGATCGTGGTCCGTGCCGCGGCCGAGAGCATGATCCCGCTGATCTCGGCGGTGGGGCATGAGACCGACATCACGCTGATCGATTTCGTCGCCGACAAGCGCGCGCCGACGCCGACGGCGGCGGCCGAGATGGCCGTGCCGGTGCGCAGCGATCTCTTTGTCGAGGTCGGCGATCTCGGGCGACGCACCCGGTCCTGCTGGCAACGCGGCCAGGAGAGCCGTCGCAGCGAGCTGCGTGCGGCCGCGCGCGCGCTGCCGGCGGCAGGCGATTTGCTGGCGATCCCGCGGCAGCGGCTGGATTCGGCAGGTGCGTCCCTGCCCCGCTGCCTCAAGGCCAATACGCACGCGCATTTCCGCAGGTTCACCGCCGCAGGCGCCAAGCTGACGCTGCGGGTGCTGCATGGCCAGATCGCGCAGGCCGATCATCGCCTCACGGTGTGCGGCGAGCGACTCGGACTGTCCACGCGCTCGCTGCTGCGGCGGCGGCGCGACCGCTTCGCCGGGCTGGAGGTGCGCTTGCGCGCCTCGAAGCTCTCCAATGCGCAGGCGCAGCGCAACGCGATTGCGCGCCAGCGCGAACGCACGCATCGCCTGGCCGAGCGCGCGGGCCGCGCGCTGGTGACGCTGTTGCAGCGGCTCGACGCCCGCGTCGAGAACAGCGGCAAGCTGCTCTCCGCGCTGTCTTATCGCGGCGTGCTCGCGCGCGGCTTTGCGCTGGTGCGCGACGAGGCCGGCCATCCCCTGCATTCGGCGGACACGATCGGGCCTGGTGCAAGAGTCGAGATCGAGTTTGCGGATGGACGCGTGGGTGCGACCGCGGATGCGGATCGTGCAGCACCGACGGCAAAACGCGCGCCGGCGCAAGCCAAGGCGGCGGCGCAGGAGGCGAAGCCAGCGCCAAAGCGCGTGGGCAAGCCGGTGGATCAGGGGAATTTGTTTTAGCTGGAGCGACGGCATCGCGTCACCCTCGGCGTCATTCCCCGCGAAAGCGGGGAATCCAGTACGCCGCGGCTTCTCGATCAATCACAGGCGTCTCGGCGTACTGGATCGCCCGGTCAAGCCGGGCGATGACAGTGAGTGTGTGGGACGCGTGCCACGAAATCGCTGTCGTAGCCCGCATGAGCGTAGCGACATCCGGGACCAGCGGCCCCGGATATCGCTACGCTCATCCGGGCTACAAGACTGCGCGTCTCAGCGGCAGGACAAGCCCGCGTCGATCGTGGTCCAGAAACCGCAATGTTCCGGCGCGAGTTGTGGCGCGCCGGCATGGGCTTCGAACAGATGGGCTTCGAACAGGAAGACCGCGACGGTGAAAACGATCAGGGCGGAGGAGAACAGGACGAAGCGGTTGCGCATGGGACTGCGTTTAATCGACATCGTGGTCGAATGATGGCGTCGGCACGGGCTGAAACCCACACGGCGCGGGATCCGTAGAGTCACGGTCGGCCATTTTCCGTGCAGGGCGGTGGTCGATGCGGGGCTGTCCGCTGTTGTTCCCAAGGGCGGCCCCGCTCGGCACATGTAGCCCGCACGAGCGCAGCGATATGCGGGACGGACCTACCCGGATATCGCTACGCTCATCCGGGCTACGGCACTGCCGTCACCGCGCCAGCCACTCCGCAACTTCCTTCTGCGATTCCGCGCGCGCTGCCGCATCGGTGCCGAGATGGCCGTGCTCGGGCGTGGCGGCGTCGGTGCTGCCGGCAGCTGCGTGCAGCGGCGTGTTGGCGCGGTCGAAGTCGTGATAGGCGCCGGGATAGACCACGATGCGCGCGAGCGCGCTGCGGCCATGCGCGCCATCGACCATCTGGCGGCAGGCCGGCGGCGACGAGACGTCGTCATTGCCGCCGATCAGCACCAGCGTCGGCACCCGTGTGCTCCAGCCGAGGCCTGCGGAAATCCTGCAGTCCGGATAGAACGCGATCGCGGCGCGGAAATCCGGGCCCACATCGCGCGCCAGGCTCTGCGGACGCACGGCCCAAAGCAGCGCGCTGGCGCCATTCGCCCACCCCATCAGGCTGACGCGGTCGCGCGCAACCCAACTCTGCCGCATCAACCAGGCGCGCGACGCCGCGATGTCGGTGACGCGTTCGCGCCGCGCCTTGACGTGGATGTCCTTGACGCGGCATTGCGGCCCGAGCTCACGCGAGCCGTAGCTGTCAGGGAGCAGGACGGCGTTACCGGACTTGAGCAGCCGCTCGGCCCAGTCGCGATAGCGCGGCAGCACGGAATCGGAATGGCCACCGAGCCCGCCGCAGCCATGAAGCGCGATCACGGTCGGAAACGGCCCCGCGCCCTCGGGCTTGTAGAGCTGCGCATGCAGCACGCCGGACGCCAGCGGAATCTCGACCGGCTGCGGCGCCGGCGACGCGTGCGCGGCCGAGATCAGGAACGTCAGGAACAGGGCGGTGAACGGAAGGCGCATCGAACTTTGCCGTTGGATCCTTCGCTCAAGCACTATCACGCGGAAACGGCGCCAAAACATCACAAACCGGTGGGTTTACCGGGCGGACAAGCCACCCTATTTATGCTACATCCCGTCCAACACATCGTGCCCTCCAAGGTGACCCCGGAGCGGCCTTCCACGGAGACTTTCGACCGTGCTGAACAAGTTCGGCCCCTCGGGCCATGGCGAAGCGCAGGTGCAATATCTCGACGGCGATTTCCGCGTGATCTCGCCGGGGACTTTCGTGCGCTGCGCGATCACCGATACGCGCATCCCGCTCGACGAGTTGAAATACTGGAGCGTGGACCTGCAGGAAGCCTACGCCACACCCGCCGCCGTGCTCGAGCGACATTACCCGGGCGCGCCCAAGCCGCAAGCCTGAGGCCGCGGGCGCGCGTCTATTGCTGCTCCGCGCCATCCGTGCCCACGCAGGTTTTGATGAAACTCTTCCTGGGCTCGCCGACGATCTTCTGATCGATCGCCTGCTTGAGGCAATCCAGCCGCGCCTGCGCCATGCAGAGCTGCATCTGGTCGCGCTTGTCCTGTCCCTTCAGGTTCTGAGTTGTCGCGAGGCAGGTGACGCGCTTGGTCGCGGGCACCGGCACGGTGGTGGTTTGAGGAGCCGGCGGAGTCGTTTGTGCAAACACCGGCGCAATGATCAGACACACAAGGCTGGCGGCAACGGCGGCGAACGGCAACTTCATCGAACTCTCCTGGTCGTATGAAACGGTTAGGAGTTTTGCGATGAACGACGCGTGAATGGCAGGCTGCTGTGTCGGATGGGCAAAGCGCAGCTGCCCTGCCGGCACAGCACGAGCGGTGCAGCTTTTTCACGAGGCATGTTCGCACGCACCAGAAATGCTGCTCGCACAGCCGAGACGATTTCCGTTATGCCGATCCGCGTTGCATCGAAGAGTGCTTGCACTCCGTGGTTAGCCATTTCGCGTTGTGGTTGGATTCTTTGTTGCGATTGGCGCTCTTAGGTTGTTTGACGAAGTCTTGGTGAAACAAAGCGCCGCTATGCTTCATCTTAGGTAATTGGCCCTGCTCTTTTTATCGCACAGACAATCAAGTCAACCAAACGGCCACTGAGCTCTGGAATTGGCGCAGTCTGTGAACGGGCTCATATCGAAGAGCCATCTGTCGGGCTACGATCACCTCGAAAATTCGCGGTGGATTATTTGTAAATCGAAAATCAACGATGGGGGTGATCATGCCCACCATACTAGACCTGCTCTATCGTGAATATTGCCGCGCCCGCCTCGCTGAAATGCGGAAACAGCTTCTGATCGCAGCTGAACGCTTTGAAGCTCTCGAAGCGCATCATCATCCGGATCAGGGTGACGATGAGAGGACGGACACACAGCGCAAGACCGGTCGCCGCGCGCCGAATTGAAGCGGCCCGAGACCGGCGATCTCTCCCGCGTAGCAGTGACCAAGCAGTTGGCAACAGTTTGGGAGGCAGCAATGAATACACCCGAGTACTATACCGCCATGGTAGCCTGCGCCTCGTGCCTGACCATTATCGGATTGATGGCCGTTGGGGCGTGGTGAGCATGATTGACTGCTGAACCGCAATCGCAGGCCGTTGCCGAGGTCGCTGGCAAGCACGTCCGGTCGGACGACGGCGCGGACGCAGCACGCAGCGTACAGCATGGTTCGTCAACGGAGGCTGGAAGGCCTTCGCCTCGGCTTGCAAACATTATTCCTGCTGTGAGGTGAGCGTTGCCGCCGTTTCGGACTGCGGCGGCTTCGCTTCAGATCCGGATGTCAGCTTCCGGGCGGGGTATACGAAGAGCGCAGCTTCGCCGCGTTCTGGCGGACCTGCTTGATCTCGTCCTGCGTGAACAGCCGCGTCAGTTTCACGTTCTGCAGGGTGCCCGCCGTGACGGTCAGGCCGGAAATGGCCGGAGCCGCACCCGGATCAGGCACATCGAAAATCACCAAAACGCCTGGGCCGTCGGCCGCAACGCTGAACATCGAAATCAGCTTTCCGCCGGCCGCTTCGATAAGTTTTCTTGCCGCCTCCTGACGATCGGTCTTGGGGTTCTCCAAAATGGCATTGAGAGCGCGTGGTGTGTATTGTCCGGTGAGGCAAAAATGCATGGCATGTTCTCCTCTGGGTTTTTGGCAATGACTTTCCCTGCCGTTCCGAACTCGTCGTTACGGCCGCTGCATCTGAAATGATGAAGGTACTGCCCGCCGTGGGCATAAACGCCGTCGATGATTTCCGGGAGTTCGGCACGTCCCGGTGACGGCTCTCATGAAACGCTACATCAACTCCCGAACGTGCGGAAGAGAATTCGTCAGCCGCGACATGTCACCTCGGTTGCCACATATCGCACCCGCGCATGAAATGCTTTTCGTCACACCGTGCGTCCACAACGAGCGCGGTTCGCCCGCCGTCCGACATTATCGCCTGCCGAATCTTCGCTCGCGCGCCTTGTAGAGATGATCGCTGATCAGTTGCCGGAGCGTAGCCGGGTCGTCGAACTCGAGCTGGACGGCGAACGGCACGATGCCGTCCGGCACGCCTTCGCGGCCGTGCAGACGCGCGAGATCCTTTTCCGTCGTCACCAGTGTTTGCTGCTCGCGCTGCGCCTCCGCGGCGAGAGTTGCGATCTCGTCGTTCGAAAACATGTGATGATCGGCGAAGGCGCGCGTGCGTGCGACTTCGATACCGCCAGTGCGCAAGCTGCGGAAGAACCGTTCGGGATCGCCGATGCCGGCGAACGCGAACACCGGCTTGCCCAACAGTCTTGCGACCGACCCGGCGTCGGGTTTCAGCCGCGCGCGCAGCTCCGGCTTGTTGCGCCTGGCAAGCTCGGCGGCGACAGCGTCGGCGGCGCGGCCGCCGCCGATCAGGACCAGCGCGTCGGTGCGCGCAAGCTGCGCCTTCAGCGGCGCACGCAGGGGACCGGCCGGAAACACCTTGCCATTGCCGAGGCCGCGCTCGCTGTCGATCACGATCAGCGAGGTGTCCTTGAGAAGACGCGGGTTCTGGAAACCGTCGTCCATCAAAATCACGGTGGCGCCTTGCGACTTCGCCAGCACGACGCCGTCGAGACGGTCGCGCGCGACCGTGACAGGGACGTCGCGCGCCATCATCAGCGGCTCGTCGCCGACGTCGGACGCGGTGTGACGCATGCTGTCGACCATCACCGGGCCCTTGAGGCTGCCGCCATAGCCGCGGCTGAGCACCACCGGCGTCTCGCCGAGCTCGCGCAAGAGCTTCGTCAGCGCCAGCACGGTCGGCGTCTTGCCGGCGCCGCCGACATGGTAGTTGCCGACGCAGATCACGGGGATGCCGGCGTCGACGCCCTCGCGCAGCATCCGCCGTTCCGTGATCGCGCCGTAGAGCGCACCCAGCGGCCCCAATGCGTACGATTCGAGGGAACGTGGCCGGTACCAGAAGGCCGGCTCACGCATTGGCGGCCCCCATCTCGATCCGCAACTGCAAGAGATAAGGCTCGAGCGCGGTCATGGTGCGGTTGAGCGCGCCGCCGAGATCCTCGACCACGCCGGCGCCCGACTGCTGGACGTTCTTTCGCACGGCAGGATCGGCGAGCAGCTGGCCGAGCTGCTTGATCAGTAGTTCCTGCGTGTCGGCTTGGCGCGCGCCGCCGCTGTGATCGAGCGCCTCGTAGACATCGGCGAAATTGAAGACGTGTGGACCATGGACGATGGCCGCGCCGAGCTTGATCGCTTCGATCGGATTCTGGCCGCCATGATGGATCAGCGATCCGCCCATGAACACGATGTCCGAGAGGCGATAGAACAGGCCGAGCTCGCCCATGGTGTCGGCGACATAAACGTCGGTGGTCGCGGTCGGCAGCTCGTCGCGCGAGCGCAGGGCCGGCTTCAGGCCGGAGGCCGTGATCAGGCCTGTGATCGAGGAGCCGCGATCCGGATGGCGCGGCACGATCACGGTCAGGAGCTGCGGGAAGAAACCGGTGAGGCTGCGATGCGCCGCCACCAGCATCTCCTCCTCGCCCGGATGGGTCGAGGCCGCGACGATGATCGGACGCCCGCGCGTCATCGCCATCAGCCGTTCGAGCTTGGCGGGATCGGCCGGGGGCGCCGGCACGTCGAGCTTGAGATTGCCCGTGGTGACGACGTCGCGGCCGCCGAGCGTCGAGAAGCGCTCGGCATCGGTCTTCGACTGCGCCAGACAAATGTCGAACCGCGACAGCAGCGCCGAGATGGTGCCTTGCATCCGGCGCCAGCGCGGGAACGAGCGCGGCGACATCCGCCCGTTGATCAGCACCATCGGCACGCGGCGCGCGGCGCCGGCCAGGATCAGGTTCGGCCACAGATCGGATTCGATGAACAGCGCCAGCGACGGCTTCCAATGGTCGAGGAAGCGCGCGACATAACGCGGGGAATCATACGGCACGTATTGATGGATCACGTCGGGCGGAAAACGCTTTGCCACAATAGCAGCCGACGTGACAGTGCCCGAGGTGAGCAGAATGCGCAGGTTCAGATCGCGCAAGCGCTCGATCAGCGCCGCCGCGGCGAGGACCTCGCCGACGCTGGCGCCGTGAATCCAGACCAGCGGACCGTGCGGCCGCACGTCCCGGGACAGGCCCCGCCGTTCGCTGACCCGCGCGGGATCTTCCTTGCCCTGCTTCAGGCGCCGCTTGATCAGCACAGGCGCGAGCGGCACCAGGCCACGCGCCAGGCGCCGGTACATCCGCAGCGTCAACGGCAGCGAGCCGGGCAGCGATTTAGGCATCTGCAGGTCCCGGCCGGCCGAGTTGCGCATAGGCTTGGCGGGTCGCCTCGTTCAAGGTCTCCTCCAGCTCGAGCCGCAGCGCTTCCATGGTGGCGGCGTTCGCATCCGGCGGAACGTGGATTTCCTTGATGCCGACCAACGCGCCCCGCCCGAACGGCAGGTTGATGGTGGTGCGGTCCCAGTTCTTGAGCCGGATGAAGCGGCTGGTCGCCATCGCAAAAGGCATGATCGGCCGCCCCGATTCCCGTGCCAGCATGATGATGCCGAGCCCGGCCACGCGCGAGCGCTTGGGGACGTCGGCGGTCAGCGCGACATTACAACCGTCCTGGAGCGTCCGCACCATTTCCTTGAAGGCACCGACCCCGCCTTTGCGGTGAAACGCGCCGCCATGGTCTCCGGACCCGCGGATGGTGCCGATGCCAAGCCGCTCGGCGGCAATCGCGTTGAACTCGCCGTCGCGGTGACGGGAGATCAGGACCCTGGCCTTGTACCAGTCCTTGTTCTTGATGAAGGGGGTGAGGAAATGCTGGCCGTGCCAAAACGCGAAGATCGCCGGGATCTGCGGCTCGACGCGGTCATAGACGTCCGGCGGATCGAACGTGAATTTGTTCGTCCGCCAGACCAGACGCAGATATTCCGCCGCCAGGATTCCGACGGCACGCTGAACGAAGCTGCTCCTCAGCGTATTGCGAAGCAGCTTTTTCAACGCGCCGGTTCTTGATTCGGGTCGAGCAGCCGATGGAGATGGACGATGAAATAGCGCATCTGCGCGTTGTCGACCGTGCTCTGCGCCTTGGCGCGCCAGGCGGCGTGCGCGGTCGCATAGTTCGGATAGAGGCCGACGATCTCGACGTCGTCGAGGTTCTTGAAGGTGTTGTGCTCGAGATCGACGAGCTCGCCGCCGACGACGAGGTGGAGCAGTTGTTGCGGGGCACTATCTGGCATCGGTTCTGTTCCTAACGGGCTGCCCGGCAAAGCAGTGTTCGACAAGCACGAGAAAGCGCTTCACGGCAAGGGGCGGTTTCGAAAATGCGAGACAATGTTCGCATGACGATCGCGACCCGCTGCCACCAGCACCCCATGCGTGACTTGCCGGCGGTTATAGAGGATGGGATCTCCGGAGAGATCGCTCATCCTACCATCGGCTTCCTGCACGATCAAATCCGCCGCCGCAAGGTCCCAATCATGACTGTTGCCGCCCGCAAAAGCCGCATCCAGCGCGCCATGGGAGACCCGGCACAGCCGCAGCGCGAGCGAACCGATTCGCGGATGCAGCTTGATCTCGCCCAGTGACGGCTTCAGGCGCTCGACCAGGGGCTTCGGACCCGCGACACGCGAGAAGTCGAGCTCGGACCCAGCCGTCGCCCGCACCGGCACATCGTTGAGGATCGTGCCCTGGCCGCGGGCGGCGAAGAAGAACTCATCGCTGGTCGGCGCGAACACCGCGGCCAGCACCGGCGAGGCGTCCTCAACCAGCGCGACGCTGACGCACCATTCGTCGTGGCCGTTGAGGTAGTTGCGGGTGCCGTCGATGGGATCGACGATCCAGGTCATCCGCCGCGACAGCCGCACCTCATCGTCGGCGCTCTCCTCCGACAGCCAGCCATAGTCGGGCGTCGCCGCGCGCAGGCGCGCTTCCAGGAGATCGTTGACGGCGATGTCGGCTTCCGAGACCGGCGAGGACGCGCCCTTGGTCCACTTCTTCAGCTCGGTGCGGAACATCGACTGCGCGAGTGCGCCCGCCTCCCGCACCGTGTCTTGCAGCAGCGCCGCGTCGCGCGTCAGGATGGCTTCGCCTGTTGCGTTCGCGTCAACGTCCGCCAAGCGTCAAACCCTCGATGCGCACCGTCGGCGCATTGACGCCGTAGCGGAACTCGAGATTGTTCGCCGGCTGCATCGACTTGAAGATCTCGAACAGATGGCCGGCGATCGTCACCTCGCTCACGGGATAAGTGAGTTCGCCGTTCTCGATCCAGAAGCCGGAGGCGCCGCGGCTGTAGTCGCCAGTCACGCCGTTGACGCCCGAGCCGATCAAATCGGTGACGTAGAAACCCTGCTTGATGTCGGAGATCAGTTCGGCCGGCGTCGGCGTGCCGGGTTCAAGATGCAGATTATACGGCCCGGGCGACGGCGAGGAGGAGACGCCGCGATGGGCATGGCCGGTGGTGGTGAGACCGAGCTCACGCGCGGTGGCGCAATCGAGCAGCCAGGTCGTCAGCACGCCTTCGTCGATCAGCGCGATCTTCTTCACGGCGACACCTTCAGCGTCGAACGTCTGCGAGCGCAGGCCGCGTTTGCGCAGGGGATCGTCGATGATGCGGATGTTCTTGGCGAACAGCTGCTGGCCGAGCTTGTCCTTCAGGAAGCTGGTCTTGCGCGCAATCGAAGCGCCGTTGATGGCGCCGACGACGTGACCGACCAGCGAGCCCGCGACGCGCGGATCGAACACCACAGGCACTTTGCAGGTCTCGACCTTGCGCGGATTGGCGCGCGCCACAGTGCGCTCGCCCGCGGAACGGCCGACGATCTCGGGCGACAGCAGATCGGCACCATGCGGCGCCGAGGTGAAATCGTAGTCCCGCTCCATGCCGGTGCCGTCGCCGACAATGGCGGTGGCGGAGATGCCCTGGCTGGAACGCAGGTAAGAGCCGTGGAAGCCGGTGCTGGTGACGAGCACCATGCCGCCCATTCCGGCAGAGGCCGAGGCGCCGCCGGATTTGGTCACGCCCTTCACTCCGAGCGCCGCAGCCTCGGCTTCGAGCGCGCGGCGCTCGAGTTCCGAGGTGGCGGGCACGTCAGGGTCGAGCAGATCGAGATCGGGAAAGTCGCGCGCGAGCAATGCGGGATCGGCAAGGCCGACATATTTGTCGTCGGGCGCAACACGCGCCATCGCAACCGCTCGCTCGGCAAGCTTGGTCACGGCATCGCCGCTGGCGTCGTTGGTGGAGACCACCGCCTGGCGCCGGCCGACCAGCACGCGCAAGCCGACATCATCGCCCTCGGAACGCTCGGATTCCTCGACCCGGCCGTCGCGGACCTCGACGCCTTGCGAGACGCCACGCACGGCGACCGCATCGGCCGCATCCGCGCCGGCGCGCCTGGCAGCCTCCACCAGCCGCTGCGCGAGATCGGAGAGCGCAGACTGGTCGAACAGGTCGCGGCTGGCTGTGGACGAATTCTTGGGTGAAAGCGTCGAGCTTGGTGAAGGGTTCACAAACGAAATCCTGTTGGGGCGGGCTGCGGGACCGGAACCCACAGATGTGCCCTGATCGCGCGGACTTCAAGCATTTTCAACCCACCAAAAGCTCAGATTCGCACCTTGCGCGCAACGTCTCGTCAATCATGCGCGCCAAGGTCTTGTCAATCATGCGCGGCGGTGAGGTTGGATTAACCAGCCTTTTTAAGCGGTTTCGGAAAGGCCCGCGCTAAGGTCCTCGCATCGACCGGGAACATAATCCTGGCGGGGAGAACTAAAGCCGTGAGGCGTCAAACAGCAACAAGCGGGATCACTCCCGCCGGGGGGGGGGGGGGGGGGGGGGGGGGGGGGGGCGCGCCCGCCCCGCGCCGCCCGGGGGGGGGGGGGCGGGGCCCCCCGCCGGCGGGGGGGGGGGAGAGGGGA